>CAZRXS010000026.1:0-16437 GCA_964604145.1 uncultured Gudongella sp.
TAAAATTCTAAAAATTATTTTATTTAATTACTTGACTTTTAATAGTTGGTCTTTCATTAGTAAATCTCTTTTAATTTTTCTTCTAATATAATTGTATCTTATTTTATATTATAATACTTTGACCTAGGTCAAATAGATTGTTTATTATCTTAATTTATAAGTTAATAATCTCATACCATTAAGAATAACTACTAAAATACTACCTTCGTGTACTAGCATACCAATTGACATATTCATCCATTCGCTAAATAACAAACCTCCAAATAATACAAATACGACTCCTAGTGCAATAAAGATATTTTGTTTCATATTTCTAGCAGTTGCCTTTACTAATCCAAGAGCATGTGGTAAACGGCTAAAATCTGAATTCATTAAAACAACATCTGATGTTTCAATAGCTACATCTGTACCACTTCCCATGGCTATACCAATATTTGCTAAAGCTAGTGAAGGACTGTCATTAACACCATCTCCAACAAAAGCAACTATTTGCCCTTCTTCTTCAATTAACTTCTTAACAAATACTGATTTATCTTCAGGTAGCATATTGCCATGCGCTTCAGTTAAACCTAGCTCTCGACTAACAACATCAACTGTTCCTTGGTTATCCCCAGAAAGCATAATTAGGTTCTTTACACCCAATTTTTTTAGTCTCATTAAATCTTCTTTTACCCTAGGCCGAATTTGGTCACGAATACCCATAATTATTTTTAGTTCGCCATCAACTGAAGTTATTATAAGTGAGTTTCCATTTTTCTCAAGACGACTAACATCCGCCTTAGCTTTATCGCTTAGTTTAATATTTTCTCTTTCCATTAAAGCAACATTACCAACGGCTATTCTATGTCCATTGACACTTGCTATAATTCCGCCACCTTTTACAACTTCGGTATTTTCAACATCTGAGAATGTTATCTCTCCTATTTCTTCCAAAACTGCCTTTGCCAATGGATGGTCTGATTCACGTTCAATACTAGCAAGATAGGCCAAGGCTTCATCAGTATTTTCTCCATAAGTTTTTGTTGTTGAAACAGATGGGTTTCCTAGAGTTAAAGTTCCTGTTTTATCAAATACCATGGTATCTAATCTAGAAAAATCACGAATTACCTCACTGCCTTTTAATAAAACGCCATGGCTTGCTCCATTTCCTATGCCAGCTACATTTGATACAGGCACACCGATAACTAATGCACCTGGACAACCTAGAACCAAGATAGTAATTGCAAGTTCAACATCTCTTGAAAATAACCAAACTATAAATGCAATAACAAGGACTGCAGGTGTATAGTATTTTGCAAATCTGTCAATAAAACGCTCTGCTTCTGATTTTGAATCTTGGGCTTCTTCTACCATTTCAATAATTTTACCAAATGTTGTGTCTTCGCCTACTCGATCGGTTACTATTTGAATAGTTCCATTATCTAAGATAGTGCCTGCAAATACATTGGATCCTTTTTCCTTGCTAACAGGTAATGATTCCCCAGTAATACTTGCCTCATTGATACTAGCTTCTCCACTTAAAACAGTTCCATCAACTGGTACTTTTGCTCCAGTTTTAACGAGCAAGGTATCTCCCTCATCAACTTCATCTACTTCTACTTCCTCAAATTCTCCGTTTTCCATTAATTTTAAAGCACTTTCTGGCGCCATTTCTGTTAATTTTTTTATGGCAGACCGCGTTTTGTTCAGTGTACGCATCTCTAAATACGCACCAAATAAAAATAGAAATGTAACAATTGCAGCCTCCTCAAAGTTTCTTATTATAAAGGCACCAGTAACTGCGATTGTAACTAAAACATCAATACTAACTACTTTTACTTTCAAGGCCTGATAAGCTTGAATAGCAATAGGCGCTATGCCTAAGATAGAAGCTATTATCAATGACCATTTGAATATTTCCATATTATCCATAGTCCATTTGCTTAAAAATCCAATAGCTATTAAGATACCACTTATTAATGCAATCTTATTTTTATTTTTTAAAATGAGTCCTTGCATATCTTCACTCCCTCGTATAATCTTTATTTTATATCTAAGATACTTATTTTAATATTGAATATATTAATCTTAAACCCATTTTAACAAAGCTTTTAAGATAAGTATTTGACCACGGTCAAATTAAAAAAACTATTTATAAAAAGCCCGAATAATTACAATCAAATAAACTTAAATAAACATAAAAAAAAGCTATATCATAATTAAGTGATATAGCCTTATTTCCCTATATATTACTTTGCGCTTTCAAGTGCAAATCTTGTCGCTTCCATTATTGCACCTGATGTGAAAGTTGCTCCCGACACAGCATCAACAACAGTATTGTTTGCCTCTACTATTGCTGCAGGCACTCCCTCAATTGCAGGATCTGAGATATCTTCAGTCTCCTCATGTGAAACTACCTTAACATCAACAATCTCTCCATTTTCTATTGTTACTGCAACCTTAAGACCAGGCTGTATGCCAGCATCGCTTATCCCTTCATATGTCCCATCATCTATATCTGCATAACCAGTATCCATTATTGCATTTCCTAGAAATAACACTCCAAATGATATTAGAGCAATAATCATTAAGCTAAAACCTCTGCTTTTTATCATTCCCATTTCTCCTTTTCATATCTAATATAGATAAGTATTTTATTTTTCTAGCTATATAAAACTTTTATTGCATAGCTAGACTAATAGATCTCTTTTAGAATATCAGATACATTCACCAATGTCAATATGTTTTTTTGCCGCTTATTAAAAAACTTAACATTCTCAGAAAAAGTTAAAAGAAACTGCCCGAGACTGCTGAAAAACTGTCATTTTATATATTTTGTCATTCCGATCGTAGCAAGGAATCTTGTATTTGCAATCAACATAAGATCCTTCGTTTCACTCAGGATGACAAGAAAGTGACTTTTTCAGTAATCTCAAACAGCCCCAATGACTTTTACTTGGCATGATATTGGTCGTTTGCTTTATCTTGTAAATAAATATTAGTAAAGTTAGTCCTAGGATTTTTATACATATCATAGCCTTCATTAATACATACAGAACAGGCATCTCTTGGAATAGTTATAGCTAGTATCTTATAACCACTATCAGATCTTGAGTTTATCCAATTAACTCCAGAGCATTTACTGCATCTTTTAAAATGCTGAACTTGATTTTCCATTATGCCGTCTGTATCATAGTAAACCTGCCTAGGTCTCTCAACAATTTCAGTACCTTTAAACTTATTTAAGCTCTTTTCTTCTTTATTTTTCCATTTATTAAGAACTACTTCCGATACCTTCTTTATATGTTCAGTAATATCCTTAGCTTGTTTTAATCTTTCCTTATCATAATCAGGTTCATGAACATTAGAATAATCTAAGCCAGCCATAGCCAATATAATCCCTAGATTTATATATGGAAGGGCTCCCTCTATGGAGTATCCACCTTCAAGTACTGCAATATCTGGATCTAAGATATGATTAAGTTTTGCATAGCCTTGGGCTGTAAAATTCATATTTGTAATAGGATCAGTATAATGATTATCTTGTCCAGCTGAATTTATAATTATATCTGCTTTATAATCATCTAGTATTGGCATAACAACATTATCCAAAACATATAAGAATCCTTCATCTCCTGTGCGTGGTGGCAAGGGAATATTTACATTGTAGCCATAGGCTGAAGGACCACCAAAATCTTCAATAGGCCCAGTACCAGGATATAGCGTTCTTCCATCTTGGTGAAAGGATATAAATAAGGTGTCCTTGTCATTCCAATAAATATCTTCAGTTCCATCACCATGGTGGCAATCCGTATCAACAATAGCCACTTTTAATGGACCAAATTCTTGTCTCATCCTTTCTAGCATTATAGCCTCAACATTAACTACACAAAATCCCCTATCACCATAAACTACCCTCTGAGCGTGATGTCCAGGAGGCCTAACTAAGGCAAAGGATTTGTCTACATCCTTATTCATCACTGCCTGAGAAGCCCTAATGGCCCCTCCAACTGAAATAAAATGGGATTCTGTTAATCTAGATTTAACATTTGGCACACAAAAATGAACTCTTTGAATATCCTTTTCTTCGGCTACAATAGGGTTAAACATTTCTATCCCTTCTACATCTTGTATTCCTTCTTCAAAGATTTGGTCTTGTGTATATAATAATCTTTCCTCTCTTTCTGGATGAGTTGGACTAATGGCCCAATCAAAAGCAGGAAAAAAAACTAAACCTAATTTGTTTTTAGCTTTCATTGTTACTATCACTCCTTAGTTTAAGAATATGTCCTGGCTTTATCTGTGCTTTTATCCTTATATTCTTCCCCTTTGTATAAAAGCCTTCTACCATATTAAAAGAACTTTCCTCAGTTATTTCAGATTCTATAGTTTCCTCTTCCGCTCCCATAGTAATAGCAGATGATTTTAATAAGTCCATAGCTCTTTTCTTAGCCTTATCCAATGTATAACTTTTAGGAATCTTTTCATATACCCCTAATTCTGAAACAGATAGTATTCCTTGGGAAGTATCTGCTAGCATTGTTATTTCCATTGTAGGTTTAGCCAAGGCTGCTCCTATTGCATTTGCCACATGGTAATTTGCAGGAAAATAGCATGGTAGCTTAAAATGTTTCTCTAATATAGGTGCTAAGACATTAGCTGGACCACCTATTATATTTATAGTTTTGGGTTTTATCTTTTTCCCATGCAATAACTCCTTTACTGTGTATACAGGTTTGCTATTTATCTCTAATAGCAATTTATCTGTTTTTTTCTTTATAATATCTGACATTGTATCGAGTATTAGTTCTCCAACTTCTTTACTTGTAATATTTAATTCTTTTCCTAATAATTCCATAGCCTCCCTAGCTTTTTCTTTTGAAGACTTCTCTGGAATCTCCATTAAGCCTAAATAAATCATTGCATCAGTAGGTGTTGGATTTGGGCCACCAAGAGCATAGGGCATACCCATCCGTCTAGGTCCTATCTTTATCTTATTAGCTTCTGCACTTACACTGCTATCTCCGCCTAAGCCTATGGATACGCTGTAAATAGCTCTGACTAAGGTATTATATTCTGAAATTTCAGCACCCAGTGGTTCAAATAAAGGTACCCCATCAGCTAAGAAAAATATATCTGTAGTGGTGCCTCCAATATCTAATAATATGGCATCATCATTTGTATTTAACAATGCACTAATACCCATAAAACTAGCAGCTGGCCCTGAAAGTATTGTTTCCACAGGTCTTTCTTCTGCAGTTTTAATATCCATAGTTCCCCCATCAGCTTTTAATATATACAAGGGACAATCTACTCCCTCTTTTTCAAGCGATTTTTTAATATTTATTGAAAAATCGGTAAAAGAACTATAAACAGCTGAATTTAGATAAGAAGTATAAACTCTCCTAGGAAAGTTTAATTTCCCTGACATTCTATGTCCAAGGCTTATCGTATCAAAATCTTTTTCTAAAATCTCACCTATACTTATTTCATTATTTGGATTTCTCGTTGAAAATTTGCATATTACGGCACAAGATTTTATTTTCTTCTCTTTGAATAATTCTATGGCTCTTTGGATCTCTACTATATCTAAATTTTCAACTACTACACCCCTATGATCTACATATCCAGAAATAGGTTGAATTTCACCATTACAAGATGAAAAATCATTGCTTGCTCCAGGACCAGATTGAATAATCATACCAACTGGAGATATTTTCTCTTCTACAATAGCATTTGTAGATACTGTGGTACTAAGATTAATCCTTTTGATTTTAGTTTTATCATAAGTTCTCAACAATTCTTCTAAAGTTGTCCAAATAGAATTAAATAAATCTTCTTTGTCTGTGACTTTTTTAATTGTATTTATTACTTGCTCGTCTTTTATTATAACTCCATCTATATGGGTTCCTCCCATATCAAGACCTATAATCAAAATATTTACCTCCTCTTTCTAATTGTAATACCTAATACTATTATATCCTTGAAGTCCAGTAGATAGCAAATTTACTATGTTTTATCCATAAATAAAAAAAGGAGGATAGCTCCCTCCCATAAGTTGAAAATTAGTTATATATTAAGTACAAAACATAAGTATGACAAAAGCCCAATTTTATATGTTCTCAATTAATATTCGCTCTATTACCCCATCAGTACAAGAAACAATTGTAAATTTATAATCACCAAACACCATTGCTGCGTCCTCTTCAATTTTTGTATTCTCTTCTATTGAAATTTCATAAATCAAACCACCCAATGTCTTTGCATTGGTTTCTGGCAATTTAAAGCCAAATTCACGCCGCACCTTTTCAATAGGTATGGCGGCTGAGAATGTATTGTCATATTTCGCCAGTAATTTATCATTTCCTTCAAAAAATCTAAGTACAAAAAACACAACTGCGATAGATATCGTTCCGATAAATATATCAAACATAGAATCTGCATATACTAACATCTTACGGGCTATAACAAACAATACCAGTGTTAAAATCGACTCATGAGAATGGGTTAAAACCATCATCATCATCTCTAGACCAACAACAAGCATTAATACATGCTTTAAAAAATTAGAAAAGGCTTCATAAGATAGTTCTTGTGGTGAGCGTATAATAATAAACATATACTTAAATAAATCAGGTACTCCCAATATAACTGCGATTGCAATAATTATCCCAATAACTACCTCTAAATATAAGATAATGTTTCGTATTCTTTTCATTAATTTAGTATTCACAATCTACCTCCTCTCGATTTTTCTATTATATTCATTATACCAATAATAATGCCACTTTACAGCATCTATTTTTATTATTATTTTTATATTGTTAAATATCAAACTTTTCTACAAAATTTTATTTTAAAAAGCTTAAATCTAAATGATTTCTTATCTTAAAACACACTTATCCTATACTTTAAAACTAGGCTAATAGAAGTATAAAAAAATAGTTACAAAAAGATTACATTTTCCTTTATTTTTCTCTTCTGTTATGGTATCCTTAGAGCAAGTACAAAAGGAGGTAGTAAAATTTAAATGGAAATTAAAAAATTCAAAAAAACTATATTAACTTTTACAATCGCTGGTGTGCTTATTTTAAGCGCTTTCCCAGTAGATGCAGCCCTCGGTGATACTGTTCTTAAAAAAGGAATGCACCATGATGATATAAAACTATTACAAGAAGAATTAAAGAACATAGGCTTTTTTAATAATGAAACTACTACATACTACGGTGATATTACATTAGATGCTGTCAAAAACTTTCAAGCATCCCATGGTTTAGACCAAGATGGTATCTTTGGACCTAGCACATATGAAGTATTAAAATCTTTGAATGAATCTCTAGTTGATAAAGAGCTTGCTTTAACTTATGCTAGAGACTTAAAGCTAGATGATAGCGGAGCAGATGTAAATCAATTACAAGATTGTCTAAAGATATTGGGATATTTAGTTATAGAAAATACTACTGAATATTTTGGGCCACAAACTATGGAAGCGGTAAGTACATTCCAAAAGACTTATTCAATCCTTGAAGATGGAATAGCTGGTGTTAGTACTATCGAAATGCTAAATGATGTATTGACTGGTAGAAGAGAAGCTATACCCGCTCCTACTAGAGGAAATATCGATAGATCATTAGGGTCTGATTTAATAAACACAGCAAAAAAATATTTAGGTGTTCGCTATGCATATGGCGGGTCATCACCCAAGGGATTTGACTGTTCAGGCTTTGCTCAATTTGTTTACAAGCAACACGGGATAAGCATACCAAGATCAACCGTTTCTCAAGCTAATGTTGGAACTAAACTTAGTAAGGCAGAATTACAAGTTGGAGATTTAATCATATTTAGTAATACATACAAATCCGGACCAAGCCATGCAGGTATTTATATAGGTAATGGCCAGTTTATACATTCAAGTTCAACTAGAAGTGGTGGAGTTATAATCTCAGATTTAAACTCAGCATATTACAGTGGTAAGTTTAGCTATGGTAGAAGAGTTTTTTAGTTAAATTGCAAGCCCAGAAATAAATATTTCTGGGCTTTTCTTATTATAATGCAAAAATCCTTTTTATTCTATGTTCTTTCTGACTTTTGTATTTTAGAACTAGGTATTTGAGCTAAGACAATAGCAATAAACATAATTGTACCTCCAATGGCTTCTCGTGAACTCAATCTTTCTCCTAAAATTACAGCCCCTGCCAATACAGCGAAAACGGATTCTAAGCTCAATATCAAACTTGCCATCGTTGGGTCTGTATCTTTCTGAGCAATAATTTGGAGGGTAAATCCTACTCCACTTGTAATCATACCTGCATATAGAATCGGAATTACACTGTCAAAAACATCCATCCAAACCACATCTTCAACAATCAACATTATTATGCCTGATAAAAATGCTGCCATAATAAACTGAATCATGCTCAATTTAACCCCATTTGATTTTGGGCTAAAATAGTCTATTATTAATATATGTAAAGCGTAAAAAAAGGCAGATACCAAAACCAATAAATCTCCACTTTGAATAGAAAAACCTTGTTTAATACTTAATAAATAAAGTCCTATTGTAGCTAAAAAAACACATGCCCATGTCTTTATGCTGATTTTTTTTCCAATAAAAATTCCAGTTAATGGCACTAATACTATATATAGAGCTGTAATAAAGCCCGCTTTACCTGCTGTTGTAGCATTAGGTCCAGTTAAACCAAGCTGCTGAAATGACATAGCAAATGTAAGAACAGTACCACAAGCAAGCCCACCCCATATTGTATACTTCTTTATTTTATCTGTTTCTTTCTTCATAGGAGTTTTCATAATATAAGGCCATAATTGTATTAAAACAAATAAAGAAAAACTGGCTACTACATTTCTTGAAAAATTAAATGTAAATGTACCAATTGTCTTTGTTCCACTTATTTGAGCAACAAACGAAGCCCCCCATATAAAAGCTGTAAATAGTAACATTAAATTCCCACGCATTTTTTTACTCATTTCAAAGCCCTCCCATTATCTCAATATAATATAAATATTCTATAAAATCTTGTAAAAGTCGTCCTACTTCATTATTAGATATTACTAACAACTTGATTTAATTTTTAAATTATCCATAGAAATAAAAACAACTGTTGAAAGGATGATAATACCACCAACAAGTGTATTTATATTTAATTCTTCACCAAGCAAAAAATAAGCTAATACTATGGAATACAAGGGTTCCAACATGGTGATAATACTAGCCATATAGGCAGTAACCTGTTTAAGGCCATTAATAAACATTGTATGGGCTACACCGGTAAATAAAGTTCCTAACAGTATAATCAATAGGGTGTCTTTTGTTGTAATAACAGGTTGTATAATAAAAAGGCTAGGTAATAAAAATACTGTTGCTGCTACTTGTTCATAGAAAGCCACTTTTTTCCCACTGTAAGTCTTTACCAGCTCTTCGTTAAAAATTGTAAAAATAGAATAGACAGCTCCAGAAAAAACACCGATTATGCTACCTGCCATGGTGTCGCTAAAGACATCTTTTAACGGAACAATAAATAAAATACCAATAATGGTAATTAAACCGAACACGACCTCTTTTTTTGATATCTTGTCACGATAAATAAGCGGCCGAAATAAACTGACAAATACAGGAAATGTAGAGAATGTCAAAATTCCTATTGCCACATTTGACAGTTGAATCGCAGCAAAGAAAGTTGTCCAATGGATAGCTAAAATAACTCCCATTGCAATAAGTTTTTTATAATCAGAGCTAGTCTTAAGTCTAAGGGGCTCTTTGCTAACTACTAACCAGATTAGTATAAATATGGCGGCTACAAAAACACGACCCAAGGCAATAATAAAGGGGCTCAGTTCTATAAACTTTCCAAACAAACCTGTCAAACCAAAAAGAAAGACTGCTATATGGACTTCTAAGTAGCTTTTTTTCTTTGCATTCATAAAAAACAACCTTCTTTATTCAATCAATAAACTGCATCCATAGGATAAATTCATTTTGTCTTTTATTCTATTCTATCATTAAATTGCATTTTACTGTTAGTCAAAAAGTTATTTCTCGCATTTATGATACTATATAGGGTATAATCTACTTATACAAATTAATTGTTAGGGGTGTGCTTATGATAGTATCTCATGAAGAAAATGTAGAGGCAAGAATATTTAACAATGAAGAAGCAAAGGGAACGTCAATGAAAGCTATTATTTCACCAAAAGAAGGATGGGAAGGGTATGTAATGAGAGTTTTAGAATTAGAAGTAGGTGGATACTCTCCCAAACACAATCATCCATGGCCACATATAAATTATATGCTAGAAGGAGAAGGTATATTGTCTTTAGATGGAGAAGAATATAAAGTAAAGAAGGGTTCTTATGCCTATGTACCGGCAAATAAAGTCCATCAGTTTAAAAACGCAGGTAATGGGATATTTAAATTTATATGTATAGTGCCTGAAGAAGGCCATAAATAATTAATAAAAAGAGAAACTCTCTTTTCCTAGCAAGATCGGATTTAGATCTTTATAGAAAAGAGAGTTATCTTTATAAAGATTGTAAATTTATGGGTTTGGGTGGCATAAGAGTAAAGCCACTCTAAATCAAGATTTTTTGTTTGTATCGATTAGGCTTTACTGATTAATAAGTTTTAACATCAAGTTTTCATCTATATTACCACCAGTAATCACTATGGCTATATTTTTACCCCTAAATAAAGCAGGGTTTTTTCTTAGGGCTGCAACACCTATGGCACCTGCGGGTTCTGATATTATCTTTTCTTTCTTAAATAAAAAGCTTATAGCATCCTTAATATCTTCTTCCTCTACCACTATAATATCATCAATGCATTTTTTAGCCATTTGGTATGGAATATATCCAACACCTCCAACTAATGCATCACATATAGAATCTTTAGTTGGATAAGTCTCATAATACTTCTTATCTCTCAAGGAAGCTACCATTGCAGGACAAGCTGCTGTTTGAAGTCCTATTATCTTTATAGCAGGATTGATATGCTTAGCTGCTAGACCTATGCCAGTTATTATCCCGCCGCCACCTATTGGTACCAATATGGTATCAATATTGGCTTGCTCTTCTAGTATTTCAAGTGCTATGGTTCCTTGTCCAGCAATAACAACTCTATCTGAACATGGATCTATAAATATGGCTCCACTATCCTTTATTTTCTCTAAGCCAATCTCGTGAGTTTCATCGTAATTCTTTCCCACTTCTACCACATTAGCGCCGTAGTATTTTATCTTTTCAACTTTACTTCTGGGTGTGCTAGTAGGAACATAAACGCTTGCCTGCTTTATGCCAAGTAATTCTGATGCATAACTTACAGCAGCTCCATGGTTTCCAGAGGAAATAGCAACTATTCCTTTTTCCTTTTCTTTATCAGTAAGACTTGTCATCTTACTTAAGGCACCCCTTATCTTTGCACATCTCATTTTTTGTTGGTTTTCTAGTTTTAAATATATATTTCTATTATTTTGGCTTAAGTATATAGATTTTTCTAAGGGAGTATGATAGATATACTTGTTTATCCTATCTCTAGCTTTAACTACATCTTCAAAAAGAATCATAAATTAGAACCCCTTTTATTTTTAGACAAGGCCAAGTCCAACAATTTTTGAATCAAGGACTCATAAGTATAACCCCCAGCTTTTGCAACCCGCGGAAAGTCACTGTATTCAGGTTGCATACCAGGCAGTGTATTGATCTCCAAAAAATAAGGTGTTCCATCAGCATCTAGTCGCACGTCAATTCGAGCATACTCATTGCAAGAAAGTGCCTTATAGGCTTTTGCAGCATAATCTTTGATTATCTCTGTTTCCTTCGTAGATAAGTCGGCAGGACATTTAAGCTCCACAGCATCCCTCGCTTTAATATCCACTGTCATATAGCCCTTGCCATCCTTTGTGTCATAAATAATTTCCTGGATTGGAAGCACCTCAATATCATCGTTGCCCATGACCCCAACAGTAAATTCACGACCTACTATAAACTCTTCAACAAGTGCTGGTTGATTAAATACACTTAGAACTTTATGAATTCCCTTTTTAAGGTCTAGCTCATTATAAACAAGGCTGTCATCTGTTATACCTAAGCTTGAACCCTCATGCTCAGGTTTTATAATTAGCGGATACTCTAGATCGGCCTTAACAGCTTCCTCTCCAGTATAAAAAACCTGAAAGTTAGCTGTTGGTATGCCAACATTCTTAAATAGGAGCTTGCTGATATGCTTATGCAATCCAAAGATATGTGTAGAAAGGCTTGAACCTACAAAGGGAATACCTGTCATTTCCAACATTCCCACCACATTGGCCTGCTCAATTTTATTGCTAATACCGGTACAAGCGTTGAAAATCACATCCAAGCCCTCAATCGCCTTGATATCCCTTAACAAATCAATAGTTGCCGCTATGCGCGTTACCTTATGGCCGTTTGCCATCAAGGCTTTTTCAATTGCTTTAACAGTTAAATCCATCTGTTCAGACCCATGGGGATCTATTGAATTGTCCCTCTTATTCTCAACATCTGCTGGTGTATACAAAAGTCCTACATGCATAAAATAACCTCCTCTTTTAGTAAATATCTTGTTCCTTGTCAATAATCCCAGTTATTACTTTCATAAATCAGTCCATTTAATTCAGCTTTCATACCTTTCCAATTTGGAAGAAACTTATCCATATAACCTATAAACCTGTCATTGTGTTTTCTCTCCAATAGATGTACCATCTCATGTACTACAATATATTCTATTAATCTAGGGTTTTTCTTAGCCAATTCTAAATTAAGCCAAATTCTCTTCTTTTGAATATTGCAAGAACCCCACTTGGTCTTCATCAACTTTACTCCCCAATCACCTACCTTTACACCCATTTTCGGCTCCCATTTTTCTATATACTCTGGAATAATGCTTTTAAGTTGTTCTCTGTACCATTCGATCATAATTTTTTCTCGTTTTTCTTTTGAGCTATTTGGTCTAGCATATAGATTTATCTCTTTATTATTCTTTAATTCTACATATTGTTTGCCTGAAGTTTCTAAAACATTTAATAAATACCTAGTTCCAAGAAAATAATGACTTTCACCTGATAAAAATTCTCTTGGAGTTAGTCTTTCTTGAAGATGAAACTTAGACTTTTGCTTTTTTATCCATGATAATTTAGAAATTGCAAAGATCCTAATTGCTTCATCATCCATCTTCTCAGGTACTGCAAGCCTAACCCTTCCATTTGGCGGATGTACAGATAGATGAATATTCTTTATTTTCTTCTTTACTATTTCAATATCTATATTACTTACTTTAATAGTACTCACTGATATTCACCTTGGTTTTTTATAATTTCTAATATCTCATCAAGCTTTTCTTCATCTTCAATATGCTTGCCAATAATATACCTCACCTTTCGTTCTCTAATCACATGATTTATCCAACCATCTGGCCTATTATATCTAAGGTCTTCATCTATTGCTAAAACAGCCTTTTCATCTTGGTCTAAATTATCATATAGGGCTTGTTTAGCACTTGAATTTATTGTTTTTGGGTAAGTACCCGATTTACTAGGATCTTTGGTTTTCCTTGTTAAATCAATTATTTTTCTTAGATATTCTTTATATTCAAGAACCTGTTCTTTTCGCGCTTTAATTATCTCATCTAGTAAAATAGACATTTTTTCATAATACTTTGGGTTAGTAGGAGTTTCATCTATGATTACTCTTCTAACATTATTCTCAATAGTTTCAGCAACTGCTACTCTGTCCTTTTTTATACCACTTGGTAATGAATCAAGAGCATCAGCACCTAACTCAACTATAAGTTCAACCAATGTTAAATCTTCAAACTGGGATATACTTTCACTATCTTTAGCAGAGATATATGAATCTATAAGGTGTCTCATATCTCCTTCGTAAGCTTTAAGGTCTATATAATCGCCTGAAGCATTCATTACTTCACGACGGACATTATCATAATACTTTGTTTCTTCTATAATTTGTTGAGTTTCTTGTACCGAATATCCTGCATCTCCCATTTCATTAGCGATATTTGCATAAGCTCTTATAAAAGCTACTACATGCTTATATAAAGCTAAACGTTTTTGCTCATTTTCCTTTACTGCTCCTTTATCTAAGGTATCATTAGCTACAAAATACCTTATATATGCTAATGTATCTTTTGGTGGAGCAACAGGCTCACATAGTGCACTCAAGCTTTCTAATGCTGTATCCAATCTTTCCACTGCTTTTTCTAGCCGATTAGTCAATAATCCTTCAATATCGTCTTTTTCATAACCTTCAAATGCTTCTGATGTATAATCTATTACACTCTTTTCTAAACTTTTAAATAAATCCTTATAATCTACTATATAGCCATATTCTTTATCTTCTCCATCTAGACGGTTTACACGACAAATAGCTTGAAATAGACCATGATCTTGCATACTTTTATCTATATATAGATAAGTAGCTGGTGGTGCATCAAATCCAGTCAGAAGCTTATCTACTACAATTAAGAGTCTCATCTGGGCAGGATCTTCTACAAATTGTTTTTTCACTTCATCTTCAAAGTCTTCAACATTTTTACCGTTTAACATTTCCTGATATATTTCATATTTCTCAATATTTTCTGTATCTCTATCTTCTCCAGTAGATTCCCCTTTAACATCAGCTATATTAGGAGCGTAGGATGTAATAATGGCACATTTTTTTAATCCTTCTGATTGGAAAAGTTCGTAATACTTGCATGCTTCGTAAATGCTACCAGCTACTAACAAAGCATTGCCTCTACCATTTTGAAGTCTGTCTTTAGTTTCCATATCAAATATAATATCAAGAACTATTTTAGAAAGTCTTGATTTAGAGCTTAGTACTTTTTGCAAAGTTCCCCATCTTTGCTTTAATTTTACTATGGCGTAATCTGTAAGCCCTTTTGTTTTAGCTTCAAACCATTGGTCTATTTTTTCTTGCGATGTTATGTCTTGCTCTATATCTCTAGCTTCATATTGTAAATCAAGTACTACTCCATCTTTTACAGCTTCATCAAATTTATAGGTATGGATATATGATCCGAAAATCTCAATGCTCTTTTGCTTATCTACTTTAAGTAGGGGTGTACCAGTAAAACCTATAAATAATCCATTGGGTAATATTGTCTTCATAGCTTCATGTAATTTTCCAGATTGAGTCCTATGGCATTCATCTACAAAGATATAAATATCACCCTTGGCTTTAAAGTTTTTTGGCAAACTCTTTTTAATATCTTCAATATATTGATTGTAATCTGAGTCTTTAAGTTCTCCCTCTACTCGACCGAATTTATGTATTAATGAAGTAAGCATCAAAGGCTTAGTTGAATCTAGTTTTTTAATTAAATCAGCCCCACTTTTAGTCCTATAAACATCTTCCTTTACTCCCATAAATACTTTTTCTATCTGTTTATCTAGTTCATCTCTATCTGTAATAATTAGGATTCTAGAATCTGGAATATTCTCTCTAATCCATTTAGCTAACCAAACCATAATTAGACTTTTACCACTGCCTTGGGTATGCCAAATAATTCCACCTTCTCGTTTTTTAACCCTGTCAACTCCAGCATTTACACCAAAGTACTGATTTGGCCTAGATAGTTTCTTTATGCCTCTATCAAAAACAATAAAATCATGGATTATCTGAAGAATTCTCTCTTTATGGCATAGGCCAATAATTTGCTTATCAATTAGGTAGTCTACATTATTTATTAACTCTTCTACTTTATTTGATAGAGGATCTCTAGCTTTTTTATCTTCTTTCCAAGTAAGATAATATTTTTCACCAGTCTCAATTGTTCCATATCTCATACCTTCTGTATCATTTCCTGCCATAATAACCTGCATGGTATGGAAAAATGGCTTTATAAACTTTTCTGATTGGTTGTCTAAGTTTTGCCTTATACCTTCGGATAAAGATACAGTACTTCTCTTTAATTCTAATATACCTAGAGCTATACCATTTACATAGAGTACAATATCTGGTCTTTTATTCTTTTCACCTTTTATTGATACTTCCTCTGCAATATAAAAGTCATTATCATAGGGATCTTTAAAGTTAATAAAGGAAACTGTTTGATGAAATTCTCCCATATGTTCTTTAACTTGAACACCATAACGAATCATTGAATAAACTTCTTGATTGACATAATAGAGTTTTTCAACTTGATTGCCAGCTGATTTAGTTTACTCTGCAATAGCTCTATTTATCAGGTCAGAACTATAACCTTTGCGAGATAAATATTTCCTTAGATATTCTTCTTCTATATTAGAATTATCTTCCCTATACTCCCAGTCCCCTAGATATGTATAGCCAAGCTTATCAGAAAAAAGCTTAACTAATCTAGTTTGTGTTTTCTTTTCCACTTGACCTACACCCATCATATCAATCTAATCCTCCCTGTTAGTAATTCTTGCATCATACCTTGTTTAATGG
>CAZRXS010000026.1:16537-20223 GCA_964604145.1 uncultured Gudongella sp.
CCACTAAATCCAGCTAGTCTTTTCTTTTCTGTTAAGAGTTGTTGCATAGTTCCTTGTTTGATTTTCTTCTTTTTATCAATTAGCTTTTCTATTGATTTAATCAAATTATCTGTATCGGTTAAGACATTAGCTATACATTCTTGTTCATTTAATGGTGGAACTGGAATCATCATCTTGGCTATCATATCTCTTCGTACAGAATCAACAGAAGATTTTGCAGTATACTTGCAAACTTCATCATAGAAAAATCCACTAAAATAATTAAAGAAATAACTTCCAGTAACATTTTTAAAATCCGACATAACATAAACTCTTTGGTGAGCATCAAATTTTTGATTAATATGGTGAAAAACCTTGCCTGTTCCTACCCCATCACCAGCTGTCAAAACCGCTTCACAATCAAAAGAAAATGTATCTATTTTCTCTACTTTTTGAGATCTGACAAAAAAAGGATATTTACCATCTTCAATTCTATCTTCTGTATTTTTGCTACCTGTTTTTATAGACACGCATTCTTCAACTTTTAAATAGTCCCAATCCTCAGGTATAACTCCAATCTCAGTTTTCTTATATCCTACCCTTACTTTTGTTTCATCTACCATTGGAATCCCATCCTTTTTAAATGTTCTTCCACTTTATTAGAATATTCTTCTACTTCTTCTTCCAATTGATCTAAGGTATTTTCATATCTTTCAGCTAATTCAGATATCCTTGTAGTTAACCTATGGGATATTCTATCCATTTCGCTATTTACTTCTCCTTTGATATATGGAATCCACTTTAAATCTACAACCAATCCTTTAATTTCATCTTCTGTTAAATCCTTATATTTATCATTAACCAATTTATCTAGGGTTTTCCTTCTATCCCTAATTTTTTTATTTGCGTTAGATTCTTTATCTACAAGTTTTAAATAAGTCTTAGCTATTTCAAATTCATCTTTATACTCAGGATCGTCTTTAACTTCTCTAATGTATTTATTAATATTTCCCTTTGTAATATTTCCTTTCTCATTTTTTAGTGCTTCTAGTAGCCCATCTTCTCCACTATGTTCTTCTTCAAATTCTTCTTTTTCTCTAGTTGTTTCATCTCTTTCTAGTTCATTTATTTCAATAGCTTCTCTTTCAGTGTCAAAGTATTTTTCTATAAGCAATTCTTTTGGTATTAAATCCTTATCTGCTATCCAACCATGTTCTACAATTATATAGACATCATCTTTCATAGTTTGCAGCCAATAGTCCATTAAATATTGATATATATCATATTTATCAATAAGGATTTTTCCTGTAAAAGAAGTTAATAGATCTTCTGAAATTTTAAATATCAATTCTTTTGGATTTGTGCTTGAATCTATGGATATAAATTTTGCTTTATGTCTTTTTATCCATTGTTCAATTATATTGTTAATTTCACTTGAATAGTCGATAAATTCGCTGTGATTAAATATAGTGGCTTTTAAATCATCTAGAGAAATATTTAATTTACTATAACCATCACGTGTGCTATCTGAAAAAATAGTCTGTCTTAGTTTTGGGTACTCTTGCCAATAGTTATTTAATTCATCAATATCAGCATTTGGTATATCCCCTAAAAGGTGAGCTTCTATATCTTGAGTATCTTCTTCTTCTTGATTATCTATATATCTAGGAATATTTAAGTTATATTCATTAGCTTCAATTTCATCTAGGCTTACCATTCTAGAGTATTTGGCTATTTCTATCTGATTATTAAAGACATCTACTATCTTATGTACATCTTGTTCTCTTAATCTATTTTTATTCCCGTCTTTAATAAAACCTTTACTTGCATCTATCATAAAGATACCTTTTCTAGCTTCTGCATTTTCCTTATCAATTACTAATATAGCTGCAGGTATACCTGTACCGTAAAACATATTAGCTGGTAGTCCAATAATCCCTTTTAAATATCCTCTCTTAATAATATTCTTTCTAATTTCTGCCTCTACATTCCCTCTAAAAAGAACTCCATGGGGCAATATCATAGCTCCCTTACCCTTGCTTTTTAAAGATTTAATAAAATGTAATAAAAATGCGTAATCTCCATTTTTAGCTGGTGGTATTCCATATCCATCAAATCTATTAAATTCATCGTTTAATGGGTCAAACCCACTGCTCCATGCTTTGGTAGAAAAAGGCGGATTTGCTACGGCAAAGTCAAAAGTCTTTAGAGTACCATCAGAATTTTTAAACTCAGGTGAAGATACGGTATCTCCTTGTTGTATATCAGCTATTTCATTGCTATGTAAAATCATATTCATTTTCGCAAGTGCCACTGTGGCAACATCTTTTTCTTGCCCATAAATTGTAACACCTTTTTGCGCCTCATCAGCAGCCTTTAAAAGCAGAGAACCACTTCCCGCAGTAGGGTCATAAATGGTTTGGGATTGACTTTTAGCCTTTTCTATACCTATTATCTTAGCCATAACTCTAGATACTTCTGCTGGAGTATAAAACTGGCCTTTGCTTTTTCCTGACTCTGTTGCAAAGTTTTTCATTAGATATTCATATGCATCTCCAAGAATATCATCGCCCTCAGCACCGTTACCACTAAAATCTAATTGATCATCTTCGAAAATAGCAATTAAGTTTGTCAAGCGGTCTACCATTTCTTTACCTTTGCCAAGCTTATCTGAATCGTTAAAGTCAGCAACAGTAATAACGCCAACTAAGTCGTTGGCATCAGCCATAGTTCTGATAACTACATTGGTCTTATCTCCAATTTCAGCATTTCCCTTTAACTTAGAAAGATCATAAAAGCTTCCACCTTCTGGTACCTGAATTAAAGCGTTTTTCTTTTCATAATACTTATCAGTTACATATCTCATAAATAATAATACTAAAATATAATCCTTATATTGAGAGGCATCCATACCACCTCTTAATTCATCGCAACTTTTCCACAACTTACTATAAAGTTCACTTTTCTTCATTGCCATAGTATTCCCCCGTAAGCTAATTTTCTACAAGCACGATTTTCTTAATATCTTATATCTATTATAGCCTTGCATGGCGATATTAACAAATTTAAATTTTATCAATAACTCCTTAATAAAAAACCTTGATTTCAATTAAAATCAAGGTTTTCTCACATAAGTATCGGCCAAGCATCAATCTTATTTCTTGGATAATGAGTTATAAAGATTATTATATTTTTCATGAATCATTTTTCTATCAAATTCCCAGAAATCATTCATCATAGCCTCAATTTCTTGCTCTGTATAATATTTTTCAATATCAGGGAAAAACACTTTATCTTCTTTAATGATATGAACAGGATAAAATTCTACTAGAAATGTTAGTTTTTCAATTATTATATCAATACTATTTGTGTCTCCCTTTGAAAAATTATTGCTTGCTTCAAGCAGTTCTTTTACATTTTTCCTTGATACGATATGTTCATCAACTAATTCTTGCATAATCTTTTTATCATCACTGTTAAGTTCCTTATTCTCCAAATCTTTGAACAGGATATCTTCTTCTTTACCATGATGGGTACGATCAGCATATACTTTAATAAAATCTACAATAGTATCAATAAATACTACATCTACCGACCCTGTTGTTTTAATAACACTTACTTCATTTTCAATAAGTTTGAGCATTTTCTCGATTAATCGATGCTCAATCATTAATTGTCCTCTTGGTTTCATTTTATTTTACCCTCCT
>CAZRXS010000027.1:0-19667 GCA_964604145.1 uncultured Gudongella sp.
CTTCTTTGTTTTTATTTTTTTCTTTTATTTTTTCTCCTGCACGACGAATTCTCTCTCTACCTATATCTGAAATAGTTTTATACCCTGCTTTAAAAGCCTCTGAGTTTTCGTCTGTTTCTTCTGGAAGTTGTACCATTATGAATCTACGATTCCCGCCATCTTCAACATTTAAATCCATTACTGAATGAGCTGTTGTGGATGAGCCTGCAAAAAAGTCGAGTATGATATCATTAGTATTTGTTGATATCTGAACTAATTCCATTATTAATTCAATAGGTTTTGAATATTGAAATAGTACTACCCCAAATAGGTTTTTCATAAATCTATTTGACTGCGTTGTCGAAAACCTATCTATAATTCCTGATGGTTGTATAGTTCGGGCGATAATATTGCCTTCATTGTCGGCATTTAAATATTGCTTCGTATAAACTGCCAAGTTTCCATTTCTATCCTCTTGAATGACTATATAATCATTCTTAAATCCCCATTCAACTTTTTCTTTGCCCCATCTCCATCTGCTTATCTTCTTACCATCTTTATTAGGAAAGATCCTTTCACCATTTGGTGCAGCAATTGGAAAATCCAGAGATTCAATATATCCTAAACTTGCACTATCTAACTTTATTAATTGGTATGGACCTCTTGTATCTTCATATTTATCTGTGAGTCTATATCTATCCTCATCTTTAACTGGAAGACCCATTATTTTAGATTTTGTTATCATTTTAGAATAAACCAATAAATACTCGTGTTTTATCCTAAAATATTTACTATCGGAACTGCCTCCACCTTCGTGATTTGTCCACACTAGCTGAGCTACAAAATTACTTTCTCCAAAAACTTCATCACATATTTTTTTTAAATTATGAACTTCATTATCATCTATCGATATGAAAATAACTCCATCATCAGTAAGTAAATTTCTTGCAAGTCTAAGCCTTGGATACATCATATTAAGCCAATCTGTATGAAATCTTCCACTTGATTCTGAATTTGTTGACATCTTCTTTCCTTCATTATCTACTTGTCCCGTAAACTTTAAATAATTTTTCATATTATCACTATAGTTATCTTTATATACAAAGTCTTTACCTGTATTATAAGGAGGATCTATATATATCATTTTTATCTTGCTATGATAAGATTTTTGTAGTAGTTTTAATACCTCTAAATTATCTCCTTCTATGTATATATTTTCTGTTTCTTCCCAATTTTTGCTGTTTTCCTTATCTGGTCTTAGTGTTCCAGTTGTTGGTGTTTGAGAGATTCTCAAAGCATCTTTTTTACCATTCCAAGTAAAATCATATCTCTCAGCTTCATCTTCTATATATTCACCTAATACTTGTTGTAGCTTTTCAAAATCTATTTTTTCTTCTGTAAAAACTTCTGGAAATAATTCTTTCATTTTTCTTATATTTTCTTCTAATATATCTAAACTACTTCCATCTAAATTATATTTTCTCATTTCTTCACCATCCTTGTGTGTTATTGTATTAACTACATTATATAGTTAATGCTCTTTATTTGCCACATAGGAAATTTTCTTTTATTTTACTCACAAATAAAATGGGTAAAAATATACTGAAATAGTATTTTAAATATCAAACAGAAAGGTAAAAAGATGAATACCGAGAAAAAATTACAAGGTATTTTTATTGGATTTGCATTTATTTGGTCATTTATATTTTGGGCTATAAGTATTTTTCTATCCCTAAAAAATAATATCGTGCTTTTTGAAAGTGCTGATTTATTAAGCACAATCATAGATGGTAATTTAAGTCGCGAACAATCTATAATAACAATATTGAACACAATGGCTGGGTATGGTCCTATGCTTAGTGCTGTTTTTCTCTATTTTTACAAACCTGAATCCAGAAAATATTTTAATAATAGATTTAAGCTTAAGACACCATATAAGTACTTTCTGCAAGTGCTAGCTTTGTTTTTATTTGTGACCTTAGTACCTTCAATAGCGATTATTATTTCAAAAGGTCTTTCTATAACTCCAACCTTATCTCTAGCTGGATTTATAATACTATTTTTTATTTATCAAGTTATAACTACAGGCACAGAAGAGATTGGATGGAGAGGTTTTTTGCTCCCTTCAATGCTCAAAGAAAAAACACCCTGGAAGGCTAGCGTAAGCATAGGTCTTATCTGGGCATTTTGGCATAGTCCAATTATATTGTATGTGTTTTTTTCACAAAGCTTAAATATTATTCAAATTATTATATCCTTTGCAGGCTTTATAGCTGGCACTATAGCAATGTCGACTGTACACACTTACTATTATTTAAAGACCAAAAATATACTATTTAATATATTTATCCATGCAATAAGTAATACATTTCCCATGATTGCTGGGATGTTATTTGCCAGTTCATATGACATTTCAGTAGTTGTTCAAGTATTACTATGGGCTTTTGTAATCTATATAACTAAGAAAAACAAGTCTACTTTTGACACAATACAAGAATCTAGAGATTAAAAAATGCTAGACCATATTCTAGCCTAGCATTTTTATTACATTGATGATAATACATGAACTTTTGAAACAATTCCCTTTAAGTTGTTGTCTTCATCTACTACCGCTAATGGGAATCTTGATTCAGTTGCGCTTGATATTATATCAGTTAAAAGAGCATCTGGACTTGTAGTTGTTACATCTCTAATTAATATCTCCGAAAGATCAAGCCCTTCTCTTTGAGCCCTTAGAGCATCATCTAGTGTTACAACACCTTGAAATTTTGTTTTTTCTGCTATTACATATGCACTAGATACATCATTTTCTCGCATTGCCTTTATTGCTATTTGAGGATTGTCCCTAAGTCTTACCATACTATTTGGCGTTATCATTACATTTTTTACAGATATTACTTGTGTTTTATCTGCGCTGTCTATAAACCTCTTAACATATTCAGTTTTAGGATTTGATGTCATTCTTTCTGGGGTGTCTACCTGTATAACTTCTCCATCCTTCATTATAGCTACTCTATCCCCTATTTTAAATGCTTCATTTATATCATGAGTTATAAATATAATAGTTTTATCTAGTTTTCTTTGTATAGTTAAGAGCTCAAACTGCATGTCTCTTCTAACCAGGGGGTCAAGTGCAGAAAATGGTTCATCCATAAGGAGTATCTCAGGATCATTTGCAAGTGCTCTTGCTATTCCAACTCTTTGCTTCATACCACCTGAAAGATTACTTATAGGTTCTGACTCTACACCATCAAGACCTACCATAGATATCATTTCCATGGCTTTTTTGTGTCGTTCTTCTCTTTTTATTCCCTTTACTTCTAATCCATACTCTACATTTCCAAGTACACTTTTATGACTCATAAGTCCAAAACTTTGGAAGACCATAGATATTTTATTTCTTCTATAATCCATAAGCTCTTTACTACTGTATTTGCTTATATCTTTACCTTCATAAAAAATACTTCCAGATGTAGGCTTATTAAGCATGTTAAAACACCTAACTAGGGTTGACTTTCCAGAACCTGAAAGACCTATTATTACAAAGATCTCTTTGTTTTTAACATCCAAGGACACATCCCAAAGAGCAATTGTAGTCTTAGTCTTTGCATAAACTTCATCTTTTGTCCATCCAGAATTCTTAAGCTTTATGGCCTCTTTTTTTTCGTTACCATAGAGTTTTGATAAATTCTTTACTTCTAGTAGTGTTTCTCTTTCATCTATCTTTTTTATTTCTTCTCGTTTTTTTTCTTTTACTGTTTCTATATTATTCTCCATCAGTTTTCACCTCACTACGCTGAACTAGACCTTGAGTTATTCTATCTAGTATAACTGCAATTATAACTACAGAAGTACCAGCTACAACTCCTCTGCCTATTTCAACTCGTTGAACAGCTATAAGGACCTCCATACCAAGACCTGTTGCACCTATCATAGATGTGGTGACTACCATTGATATCGCCATCATTAAGGTTTGGTTTACTCCTGTCATAATTGTTGGTAATGCTTGAGGGATCTGCACCTTTACAAGGGACTGAAATTTTGTAGATCCAAAAGATTTTGAAGCTTCTACAATTTCTTCGTCAATTTGTCTTATACCTAAATTTGTAAGCCTTATCATAGGTACAATAGCGTAAATTGTCGTTGCTATTACTGCTGGAGCTTTCCCAAGGCCAAAGAACAGCATTGCTGGGATAAGGTATACAAACACTGGCATAGTCTGCATGGTATCTAATACAGGTCTCATAACATTATTGGCTTTTTCACCAGCGGATATAAATATACCAATAGGAAAACCTAGTAACAATGAAATTAATACAGAAGCCAAAATTATAGCTAATGTTTCATTCATTAGGCCCCAAAATCCCACTGCTCCTATAAAGATTAGTAAAGCTGCATAAAGTAGCCCCTTGCTAATTTTTCTAGATACTCTCCAACCTGCTAAAAATACTACTAAAATCAGAACAAACCAGGGAGTCATATTTAATATATTGTTAAAAAAATTAACTAAATTAACTAAAGCACCTCTAATTACACTAAAAAAAGCGTCATATTCTACACTAAATGCTCTTACTGAAGCGTCAATTGCTTTAAAATCTATTGGTATTTTAAAAGGAAATTCATATAACCAATCCATAATAAATTCCCCCTATTATTCATTTAAAACTGTTTTTATAGTTTCAGCATCTTCTGGGTTTAACCATGCATCTAAAAGTTCTGGGTGCTCCTTTAAAAACCATTTAGCGGTTTCTTTATAATCTGCTCCTGTCTCTTGCATATAACCTAATCCTTCTGAAGTAAGTGCACTTGATGTTTCATAATTGCTTAAAAAATCTATAAACTCTTTATTCTCTTCATTATCTGCAAATTCATTACTTACTCCTACAGTTACTTTTACTGCTGGCAATTCAGTTTTACCTTCTATATAAGTTTCTGGATCAAAAGGCTCGTCTTCTAAAAGAACCATATCATAAAGTCCTAGTAACCAAGTTGGTTCCCAATAATATGCTGCAATAGGCTCGCCTTTTTCATATGCTGAAGTTATAGCTGCAGAAAGAGCTGGATCTGAACCTGGTCTAAAGTATATAAAAGTTTCATCCATTCCTAGATGCATAAATTTCTTATAAAGTATTTCGTCAACTTCCCATCCAGGAATAGCTCCATACATTCTACCCATTTCAGGATTTTCTTCATCTTTAAACACTTCTGGGTAATCCTTTAGTTGTTGAATCGTCTTTAAATCTGGTGCTGATGCTTCTATTCCTCTTTCAGCATCTCCTTCAATAACATATCTAGGTACATAAACACCTTGATAGTTGTCATCAAAGTTTGTACTTAATTCTTGAAGTTTTCCTTCTGCTAAATCATCATTGTATGTTGCTAAATTGTCAGTCCAAACTTCCATATGAACATCTACTTCACCTTTTAAAAGACCTTCATGAAGTACAGTTGTAGAACCTGGGGTTTCTACTGTCTTATAGTCCCACAATTCTTCTGCGATAAATCCTGCTATAGCATTGTGGAGTTTGTTGCTATCCCAGCCTGCATCTGCAAAATTTACTTCTTTACTTCCCGTTGTTGCAGAATCTCCTGTACACCCTACTACTGTTAGTGCTAAAAGAGATACCATTAGTATAATACCTATAATTTTCTTCAAACAAAACACCGTCCTTATTATTTAGTATTTTCACATTATGCGAAAATTAGTAATGCTTACAAAGTTACATTTGAGTTTAAATTCCTAAAAACTAATACAAAAAGACTATGGAAGAACCATAGTCTATATAATTCAATGATTACACTCCCTTTAGGCCTACGAGTTAGCTGATACACTGCTCCCACGCTTCTTAAAAAAGAATTAAGCATTGCAATTTATGAACTTGTAAATATGTTTCTCAAAATTACTCTCCCTTATAATATCATAATATTGATGCTTATGCAAATTAGGCGAAATTTTGATTGCCTATCCAGTGATGTTTAATAGCAAAAAAACATACTTTACCTTACTTTAAGAACCCCTGCAAAATAGTATCTTCTGCTTCTTCTTCAGTTAATCCCAATGTCATAAGTTTTATTAATTGTTCTGAGGCAATTCTACCTATTGCTGCTTCGTGGATTAGCTCAGCATCCGAATGGAAGGCTGCAACTTCTGGAATTGAAGATACATGACCATTATCCATAATAATTGAATCACATTGTATATGTCCAAAACAATTTGCATATCCCCTCATAATCAAATGAAAGACTTGATTTGATTCGTCTTGAGCAACCGAACGAGAGATTATTTGAGCAGTTGAATTTTCTCCTCTTAATTCCACTGTTATATTTGATTCAGCATATTGATCATTAGTTGTAAGTAGCCTTTCAGTGACAATAAGCCTGGCATCTTTTGCTAAAACTACTTTTGTATCTCTTTTAGTCCTATCTACTCCTTTAATTTGAACCATTTCTAGTTCTACTACTCCGCCTTCTTCTACATTAATAATAGTCTGAGGATTTAAAACCCTATCGCCACTTCCATCTCCTTCACCATAGTGTTTCTCAACATACTTCATTTTTGCACCCTTACGTACAAAAAATTCATGAATACCATCATGCTGAGCACTATTACTACTTGAATTGTGAATTCCGCAACCGGCGACAATAAGAACATCAGAATCAGCACCAACTTCAAATGAATTATAAACCATATCATTTAAATCTTTTGATAAAATAACTGGGATATGAACGCTTTCTCCTTTTGTCCTGGGCTTAATTATAACATCAATTCCAGGCTTGTCTTTTTTACTTATAATATCTATATTTGCCGTAGTGTTTCGTCCTGCTCCCTCACCATTTTTTCTAATATTATATGCACCAAGAGGTATTTCGTGTAAATCTGCAACTTCTTCTAAAATTTTCTTATCCAGCACACTCAACGGCATTTGATTTCCCCCTTATCTCACAAGCTTGAAGACATCGACAGCTATTATCAAGTATTTTAATTTCATCTAAGATCTTTTCCTTGTCAGTAATTTCGCTTACCTCTCCATCAGCTACCATAATAACTTGATCTGCTAATCTTAAAATTCTCTCTTGGTGAGATATAATTACAATAGTCGTGTCGTATTTCTCGTTTAAATCTTCAAATGTCTCTGTCAATTTTTTAAAACTCCATAAGTCAATACCTGCTTCTGGCTCGTCAAATAAGACGACCTTTAATTTTCTAGCAAGTACGCTTGCAATCTCTAAGCGTTTTAATTCCCCTCCAGAAAAACTAGCATTTATTTCACGATTTAAATAATCTTGAGCACATAGTCCCACATCAAATAAAAGATCGCAAAGAGTCTTTTCACTGTCATCACTTGAGGCCAATGTAAGCATATCACGAACCCTCATTCCTTTAAATCTTGCAGGTTGTTGCATAGCATATCCAATGCCAAGCCTAGCTCTTTCTGTGATGTTCTTTTCTGTAATATCAACTCCATCCATCAAAACTTTTCCAGATATCAATGGATATATACCCATAATAACTTTAGCAATGGAAGATTTCCCGCCCCCATTAGGTCCAGTCATCACATAAATCTTTTTATTTTCCAATTTCAAATTTATATTATTTAATACTTGAACTTTACCATTTTCTCCTTGTAAACTAAGACCTACATCAATTAATTCTAACATCTATATTACCACCTTTACTTATAATTTATATAAAAAGTGCCTATGACACTTTTTATGAAAGCCCAGATTTACTACGACGATGCCAAACATATAAGCTCCTTCTTAGCGCCTATACAATTGTATCATATTTAAAGAAAGTCCAGTACAATTAAAACAAAATTTTTCATATCTTATGTCTTTTAATAAGATTATTTCATACTTCAAATATTAGACTTTATTATCAAACCTCTTCTACAAAGCCTATACCTATTGCACCTGGTCCCGAATGAGCTCCTACTGTAATCCCCAAATCGCTAGTAAATACTTCAATTTTTTTATTTACCTTTTTCTCTAAATAATTTTTCATATATTCTGCGTCCTTTTCTGATACAGCATTTTGAATAGTTATAATAGTCTTATTAATATCAGCAATTCGTGAAATCGCTACATCTATCATAACCATAAGGGATTTCCGCCTACCAATACTAGGTTTTATAACATGTACCTCTCCATCGATAAATTCACACACAGGCTTAATATTCATAACCTTTCCAATAAATGCGGTTGCTCCTCCAATTCTTCCTCCAGCGCTCATATAATCCAAGGTGTTTACAACAAATAGGGAGTTTATATGTGGGATTTTCTTATATATTCTTTTTAAAATATCTTCGTATTCTTTGTTATTCTCAATCATTTTAGCAATCCAGATTTCAAATGCTCCCTTGCCAGTAGCGCAAGTGCGAGAATCTATTACTTCTATATTTATATCCCTATATTTTTCCTGAAATTGTGCTTTAGCAGAAATGGCCGATCGAAAACTGCCAGATAGCTTGGAAGAAATAGTCGTAACAATAAAGTCCCTAAAACCATTTCCATATTGTTTCTCAAATACCTCCACCCAGTCATGCGGATTAGGCGCAGCAGTTTTTGGAATATCCTCAGGATATTCCTCCATATGTTTATAAAAGTCATTTGTATTGTAATCCTCATTTTCCTTATAATAATCTGTATCTTTAAATTTAAAGTAAAAAGGAAGCTCTTGAATTTTATGTTCTTTAATGAAATCTCTTGGTAGACTCCCAGAAGAGTCAACTATTTGACATATTGTTTTTTTCATCAACTCATCTCCCTTGTTGAATTGTATGTGTTAATTATAACATTACTATTAGTGTTTTTATAGGATACTCCCTACATTATTATTAGTACCCTTGTTTTTTAATTGCAATACTAATAAAGGTAAAAAAGATCCAGAATTTATCCCACATAAAAAAGAACACTTCTACATAACAAGTGTCCTAATTTATATACTTAGTACTTTGAATACTGGTTTTTGTTAAAATATGATTCTATGCCCTGTTTTTTTTAATCTTATTCTTTCCAACTACAAAAATTGTAGAGCCAATAACTCCAAGTGTCATCCCTGTTACAAGTCCAATTGCAACTCCTAGACCTAGTCCTATTTCTAAGCCCTTTTTCCCGCCAAATCCAGCACCTATAATTGTGCCTCCAAGCGTTCCTATTAAAGCTTTTTTAAAATCCATTAATATCACTCCCTACAATTATTTATACCCTTCTAATTGATAATATAATAAAGTTTTACCTGTTATTTTAACTTTTTTGTTGTAAAATCAGACTTTAAAAAAAACGCTTGTCTTTTATCTTCAACTTCTACATCTTCAAATCCTAACTCATAAACTGTCGGGTTTAAATGGGACTTAACAGTTAATAGTTTATTCTTTGTATCATAAGAACAAATATATCTAGTGTATGTAGTCTCATTATAAGTTTTATTTCTAACAAATCCCATTGGCATAAGCATTGTGCCTATTATATTGTAAAAATATGAAAATGCTTCATTAACATTATTGGCCTTCTTATTCATTTTAGTAAGATAAAAAGCTTTTATAAATCTAGAGTAGGGATCATATCCTCCTGGTAAATTCTTAGAAGAATTAAAATTTTCAAGATTTTCTAGGTCCATATATTGATTTAGTCTCCCAATATGAGATTCTAAGCCTGGTGAATTAGTCATTACATTATATGGATTTTCATAATACACTAATTCTCTTTTTTTAGGTTCAACCACAATACATCTTTTGGTAGAATCAGCAAACATAAAGTGGAAATCTGGTGATATTACATTTTCTTTTTTGTGGTCTTTAGATGATATATGAATATTTGGTAAATCTTCTATTAACTCTTCTATGCATTTATAGTTTGCCAGTGCATATGTGAAGTAATTTAAGCTAGAAATATTTAACTTGTCATAAACTACCTTATTATCATAGAGATTAAAACCTGTAAAAGTATTGGTAATTCCCACCAACCCATGTTCATTTACTCCATCTTTTAATGGGTCCCTATTATGAAAACACACTCCTAAAGACTTATATTTTGAATATAATGGATTCCCCATTAAATCATTAGAAATCTTGTAATTCCTCGGCAAATAGAGGACATTGTAATTTACAGGGACTTCATAGTCCATTGTCCTTCCCATCACGCAGCCATCTTTATAATCTATTTTTATTCCTGTGCACATATTGTCCCTCTCTTTATAATTTATTTCATGTTTTTAATTATTCTAATAAGATCGCCGAAAATTCCATAAGCTGTCTGCTCAATTTCTGGTTCATGCTCAACTATAGAAATTTCTCCCATTAAATCAGTTGTTATTGTAACAATGGAAGATGTTCCTTTTATATTTGAATATATGTTATCCTTACCTATTTCTTTAGCTTGGACTGTTCCTATAACCTTACCATTTTTTATGGTTCCATGACAAATTAGCTTAATTACATTGCCTCTCTTTGCCGCATCTTCAATTTGTTTGCTAGTAATACCTTCAATCCCTTTTCTGTCTATATCAACAGGAGTTATATTAGCACCCATTAGTGTATTTAATAATACAGTTGTCTTAGCTGCAGCATCCCATCCTTCTATATCCATCGCTGGATTAGCCTCAATAAAACCTCTCTTTTTTCCTTCTATAATAACATCGTCATATTCTTTCCCCTTTGCTATCTCTTCTAACACATAGTTAGTTGTGGAATTTAATATCCCATTTACCTCAGTTACCTTGCAAAACTCTAAGGTTTCTTCAACAAGATTGAAAATAGGTGTGCCATCCATCACTGTTGTTTCATAATAAAACAAAGCACCTTGTTTTTTTGCTAAATCTTGTAATTCCTCATAGGCCCATGCTACTGGTCCTTTGTTAGCAGTGATTGCATGTTTTTTCCGATTAAGCGCTATCTTAATATGGTCTATGGCAGGTTGACCTGTAAATATCTCAAGTGGTGTTAATTCAATAATCACATCATAATCAACTGTCTTAGCAATTTCCATAGAATTAAGGTTGGAATAATCTTCTCTATTCTTATTAAAACATTTTAGACTTTCAATGTCAGATAGGGCTAAATTTAAATCAATACCTATTTTATTTACAATGCTGCCTCTACTATTTGTAGAAATAGCGACAACTTTAATATCAAATTTATATTTACCCATTATTTCATCGTGCTTATCCATAAGCAGCTTAGCAAAAGCCTGACCTGCATTTCCAAAACCAAGCATAGCAATTTTTAATTTTTTATTCATTCACCAATCTCCCCTTTTTATCAGTACTTGTTAGGCAATATTTATTTTACAATAAAAAAGTATGCCAGTAATTATAAAGATCATATGTATTCTTAAATAAAATAACGTTAGAAAGCTTTTATAAAGTTATTCTAACGTTGTCTTTATTTTATTTTACTTAATCTAAAAATAATAAGATTTAATTATCTTTCTCTATCAGCCCACTTTTTCGTTGCTTGTTCTTTAGCTTCTTTTTCAGCATCGACAGCTGCAGAAATATCTTCTTCAACTCTTGCTAAATCTAGTCTTACTATTTTCCCATCTAATTTTTTTATAACTAAATCATCTAAATGCCCAGTTTTTTCTTCATTAGCTATAAGGATAGCACCAGTAGTGCCTTCTGGTATTAAATTGAGTGTTTCATCAAATATAGATAATGCGCCTTTAATTTCTTTTGCATCCCTATAACCTCCCACAATACTCCCTGTAAACCATCCAAGTAAAATACCTAAGGGGCCAGCTAGAATGCCTATAATCATCCCTATTAAGCCACCTTTAACACTCTGATCTCTTCCAGTAAAATCTATAAAATCTAAAGGTTGTAATAAGTGATTCGGCACGTGTTTTAATACTGCCATCTGTTCTCCCTTTAGTTTCGCAGTATTATGAAGTGATTTAGCTTCTGAAAAAGCTTGAAATGCTTTGCTCTCTGAATCAAAACTCATAATTATAACTTTTTTACTCATAATTACCTCCTATTTTTTTTAAATGTAAAAATTTCTATCTTAATTTATTGTATACCCTATTTGTATTTCAATTAACATATGCCATTTTTGTCTTATTTTATTAAGTCTGCTTTTATGTTTTTATTTCTAAAGATCTTATTTCAATATGAAATTAAATTATTAGTTATATTATTTAACAGATGGGTAGGTATATATTTAAGGATGGTGATATATTTGAAAGCATTATCAACATATAAGGTTAAAAATTTAGAATTGAGAAATAGAATAGTTATGCCACCTATGTGTATGTACTCTTCTGACGAAAAAGGAGAAGTCAAAGATTTTCATAGACTTCATTATGGGGCACGTGCATTGGGAGGTGTTGGCCTAGTTATTCTAGAAGCAACCGCAGTAATTCCAAGTGGTAGAATTTCTAGTAATGATTTAGGTATTTGGAGTGATAATCATATTAAGGGGCTTAAATCAGTTGTAAATGAAGTTAGAAATTATGGTGCACATATAGGAATACAACTTGCCCACGCTGGAAGAAAAAGCGATTCAAATGATCCTTTTACTGTGGCTCCATCACCAATTCGATCTAGTGATGAGTATAAGTTGCCTAGAGAATTAAGTATAGATGGCATAAAAGAGATAGTTTTGGCATTTAAGGAGGCTGCAAGAAGAGCAAACGAGGCAGGATTTGATGTGATAGAAATACATGGGGCCCATGGTTATCTTATTCATGAGTTTTTATCTCCTTTATCTAATAAAAGAGAAGATAAATATGGTGGCAGTCTAGAAAATCGAACTCAATTCCTAAAGGAAGTAATCTTAGCAGTAAAAGAAGTCTGGCCAGAAGAAAAACCTATTTTTCTCAGGGTATCTGCTGATGACTATGCTCAAGGTGGTATAGATAAGGAAGAGATGGTAAAAATAATAAATGAAGTGAAGCAGTATATAAATATTGTCCATGTAAGTTCTGGTGGTCTTATTGATGTAAAGTTTCCTATATTCCCAGGATATCAGATAACACACAGTGAAACTATCAAAAATGGATGTAAGATACCTACCATAGCCGTAGGATTAATATCTAAATACGAACTTATAGAGGAAATTTTATCTAACAATAGAGCAGATTTAGTTGCCTTAGGTAGAGCACTTCTTCGCGACCCACATTTTGTATTAAGGATGGCTTATGAAAATAATCTGAAAATAGGTTATCCAGAGCAGTATAAAAGAGGGTTTTACTAAATTTTCACCCCACATCTAGGACAATATTCAAATCCATCCTCTATTGGAAAACTACAATTTGGACATACTTTATTTTTGTGGATATTAATAGGGTCCAAATCGGATTCATTTATATTAATATTATCTCCTCTTTCTATCGCTCGACCTATTTCTTTTTTCACACTATATATACTGACACAACAAGTGCTTGTTATATAGTATTTCTTATTCCATTTTAATATAGGGATAAAAAATAAACTAAAATAAGAATATGTCATAAAGGCCTCATACCTTCCATATGAGCCACAATTAGAACAAACTATTGGTTGTGCAAAGTCTAATTTCTTTTTCTTTGTAGAAATCCCAAATATAAAAAACATTTACTTTCTCCTTTATAATATAGAACAAGTATATCTATCTAATTTAATATTTTATTAAATAAAAACGTCTTTGAAAATTGCTAGACTAATGCATTTCAAAGACATTTCTATTTTTATGTAAAAGAACTATCTATTACATATCAATTTTTGATTAAAAAATTATGGGCGTAATCCGCTTCCTCCTTGTACATTTATAGTTTCTCCAGTAATGTACTTACCATCTTCAGAGCTTAAGAATATACAAAGTCTACCAATATCTTTTTCTGGATCTGCAAATCTCCCCATAGGAACTCCTTGAATTGTTTTAGCATATAACTCTGGGTACTCTTCTTTCCATTGACCTAAACGTTCTGTCATAGCTAATGGACAAATAACATTTACATTTATACCATCTTTACCCCACTCAGTAGCAGCTACCCTTGAAAAACCTCTTATCCCTTCTTTTGCTGCTGCATATGAAGATTGTCCTTCTTTGCCAAATATACCTGCTCCAGAAGCAAAGTTAATTACAGATCCTACACTTTCTTTTAAATAAGGATATGCAAACTTCATGTAGTTGAAAACACCATAAAGTCCAGTGTATATAGCTAAATCAAAGTCTTCTTTTGTATGGTCTACTAATGGAAGACCAGCTTTTGCAGCTTGTGCATTATTTATAACAATATCAATTTTCCCATATTCCTCTACTGTCTTGTTTATAACATTTTTAACATCTTCTTCTATTCCCCCATCTGCAGGAATAGCCAGAACCTTAACACCATATTCTTTTTCTAGTTTTGCTTTAGCATTTTCTAATTTAGATACGGTTCTTCCTGTAACTATTATATTAGCTCCTTCTTTAGCATAAGCTGTTGCAATCCCAAAGCCTATACCTGAGCCTCAACCAGTTATAATTACAACTTTTCCTTTCATCTTGTCCATAATATTATCCCCTTTCATTTAATATATTAGTTTATTAAAAACATTTGTTCACTTCTAGTATATTACTCTATTTATTTTTGTCAAACGCTTAAGATGTTTAGTTCAATCCATTGCTATATTAAAATCTTACACTGTTGCTACAATTTTGTTGAATTCCTCTATTATCTCCTTGATTTTTGTTTCTCCAAGTTCTTCTATTGTCTTGCCCATTAACCAATAATACCTTTCAATAAAATCATCAATCTTGGCCTTGCTATTATCACCTAGTTTATTGTAATAATTACCCAATACTAAAGATATGGGGATAAATGGATAGTTTTCTATAAAATCTGAATCAGCTACTAGACCCAAGCCAAAATTGTCAATTTTAAAGACAGCTCTTATAGTTGTTTCTATTTGAAAAGCATAATCATATGGTTTAAACATATTTATCTTCCTTTCTATTAACTTTGTCTATACTAACTCTGATAATACTTTATAATTCCAAACTCTTAGCTAGATAATATCAAAAATCCTACTCTTCTGCAATATTAAGGATTATGATTGACTATGCTTTGCTAAATAATCATATATAATAGAATATAAGGGGGAGATATTAATGTTAACGATTACTTGTGATGAAATGAAAGCCATGGATAGTTATGCAATTAATAATATTGGTATTCCTAGTATTGTCCTTATGGAGAACGCGGCTTTAAAAGTAATAAAAAATATAGATTTAAATAGCGTGGATTCCTACACAATTGTATGTGGTGCAGGCAATAATGGCGGAGACGGACTGGCCATAGCTCGGCATCTAATATTAAAGGCTAAGAAAGTGGATTTATTCGTAATTGGAAGTCTAAATAGGGCGACTATGGATTTCAATGTAAATCTAAATATACTAAAAAATATAGGAGTGGATTATACACATATAGTCAATGATAATGGATTAGACAAGCTAGAAGAATCTACAAATAATAATAACTTAACCATAGACTCTATTTTTGGAATTGGTATAACAAGAAATGTGGAAGGCATTTTTTATAAAGCAATAAATATTATAAACAAGAATTCTAAAAATGTATTGTCTGTTGATATTCCTTCAGGCTTAGATGGGGATACAGGAAAAGTCTTGGGCATTTCTATCAAAGCTAAAAAAACAATCACCTTTCACCATATGAAAAAGGGATTAGTGAAAAATAATACTTACACAGGTAATGTAATTGTTGAAGATATCGGAATCCCTAGTAAAGTTACTGAAATTATTTTAAAAACTAGCTAGAGTGTAAAGATATATTGTCATTAAATTTAAAAAGGAGTGTGTGATTATTTAAAAAATGTTGACATACAACTTGTTATAAGCTAATTTAATGGGTATATGTAATAAGTAATTGTTTTAAAAAGAGGAAGGTTTATATGGAAAATTCTTTGCTTAGTTTAATAAATGTAAATAAATACTATGATAATTCCCATATATTAAAAGATGTGTCTTTTAATATAAAAGATGGGGAGTTTTTGACGCTACTAGGTCCTTCAGGTTGTGGCAAAACGACAATATTAAGATGTATTGCAGGTCTTGAGGCTATTGATTCAGGAGATATTTTATTAAATGGTGTTTCTATTAAAAACCTGCCTGCTAATAAAAGAAATATAAATACTGTTTTCCAAAACTATGCCTTGTTTCCTCATTTAAATATATACGATAATATTGCTTACGGTCCACGGATTAAAAAATCAATGAATGAAAAAGATCTCAAGGAAAGGATTTCTGAATACTTGGACTTAGTAGAGATGTCAGGTTATGAAGAAAGAATGATTAGCCAATTATCTGGAGGGCAAAACCAGAGAATTGCTATCGCTAGGGCTTTGATAAACCAACCAGATATCTTACTTTTAGATGAACCCTTAGGAGCTTTGGATTTAAAACTTAGAAAACATATGCAAACTGAACTTACTGATTTGCAAAGGCAAACTAAAACTACCTTTGTATATGTAACCCATGACCAAGAGGAAGCTGTCAATATATCCGATCGAATAATAGTAATTAATAAAGGAGAAATCCAGCAATTAGGTAGTTCTAGCAATGTGTATAATAACCCTAAAAACCTTTTTGTTGCAGATTTTATTGGGGATAGGAATATAAAAAAAGTTAAGGTTCTAGAATACAATAATGGATACTATAAGGTAGAATTAGGAGATAGACTTGTAAGTGTAAGAGCTTCAGCCAATGCTGACACTTATTCCAAGCCCTTTGAAATGGGTGTACTAGCTATTCTTATGGATAAGATGAAAATATCTACTAGTGAAGTAGCTAATTCTTTTTTAGGCACAGTTTTATCTATCCACCATGCTGGTTCGCAAATTAAAACTAAGCTATGTGTAGATGATGATACATTTACAATTATTGAGTACCAAGATTATGACTGTGATTACAAAATGGGAGATAAAGTGTATATCTCATGGGAAGATTCTGGAGCTGTTTTACTGCCTGATGAAGTAGATTTTGAAGGAAGTGGTATTCCCTTATGAAAAAACTACGACAGAACGCAGCTGCTATCCCAATCTTGGTTTGGATAGGATTATTAGTAGGTGTACCATTAATTTTTGTCATTGTTTTAAGTTTTTTATCTAGAGACAATTTAGGAAATATTGTATTTAAATTCACTTTAGATAATTATAAAAAAATATCGGATCCGGTTTATTTAAAAATCTTTTTTAATTCTTTTTTGCTTGCAACACTTACTTCATCCTTAACCTTATTAATAGGTTATCCAGTTGCATATTTTACTGCTAATTTAGATGCTAAAAGCAGGTCCTTTGCAATTGTTTTAATTATGCTTCCATTTTGGATATCAAGCTTGCTTAGAACCTATGGGTGGATTATACTTTTGGGCAACACTGGAATTATAAATAATGCACTTTTAAAACTCAATCTTATCAATGCGCCTTTAAGTATGATGTATAAATTTTCTACTGTTCTTATTGGGACAGCATATATGTTGATTCCTTTTATGATTATAGCTATATATAATTCAGTGGATAAATTGGATAAACATTTACTTGAAGCATCTTCTGATTTAGGTGCCAGTAAAAGGGAAACATTTTTTAATATAACCCTTCCTCTTACTATGCCAGGTATAGCTGGAGGATTTACTTTGGTTTTTATCCCTTCTTTAGGTCTGTTTTTCGTATCTGATCTCCTAGGTGGAGGAATGAACATATTCTTAGGAAATATAATTAATACTCAAATTACAAAAGGTAGAAATAGACCTCTAGCTGCAGCTTTTGCTGTGGGGATGATTGTTTTAGTTTTGATTGTTCTCTATCTTTATAGCCGTCTTACAAAAGACAGTGAGGAGGGATTATTTTAATGAACTCCCAGACACAAAGATTTCGCAAATTTTATTTATTACTATTTTTCGTAATTTTGTACTTTCCTATCCTTAGTGTTATTTTGTATTCTTTTAATAAGAGTACATCTACCGCCCAATGGACAGGATTTACATTAGATTGGTATAGAAAATTATTAAATGATAAAATAGTTATTGAATCTTTTAAAATTAGTATAGAAGTTGCTTTTTTAACATCTATTTTATCTGCCATACTTGGAACCGCAACTGCTATTATTTCAATATATGTAACAAATAAAATGAATAAACTTTTGCTTGGAGCTATGGTCTTACCATTACTTGTTCCAGAAGTCGCTTTAGGCATATCGCTACTTTTCTTTTTTAATGCCTTGGAGTTGCCTTTTGGTCGCTTGACATTAGTGCTTTCACATTCACTTTTTTGTGTGCCTTATGTATATATAATGGTTCAGCTAAGGCTTAAAGCGATAAATATATCTATTATAGAAGCTGCTAAAGATTTAGGCGCTAGCAGATGGCAGATTATTAAAACAATTATTATACCATTGGTTATGCCTTCAATAATTACAGCTTCATTGTTAGCGGTAGCTATTTCTTTAGATGATGTTATTATTTCAACTTATATGTCTGGTCCAATGACTACAACTTTACCTGTTCATATTTTCTCTATGATGCGTGTAGGCGTAACCCCAAAAATAAACGCCCTATGTACTGTAATCTTAGTAGGAACATTTTTTATTGTTGGCTTAGGCCAAATTGTTAGTTTAAGAGATCGTAAAAAGGAGAGGGTATAATTGTTAATTAAAAAGAATAAAATGATTTTAGGAATATTTTTATCTGCTATACTAGTTTTTTCTATGATAGGCTGCGAAAATAGCAAGCAAACTGAACAAATTAATCTTATGACTTGGGGTGGAGATTTTATTCCCCGAGAAATAATAGATCAATTTGAAGAAGAAACAGGTATTAAGATCAATTACAAAGAGGTTACTTCTAATGAAGATATGCAATCTTTGCTTGAAGCCAACCCTGATCAATATGACTTAGCCGTTGTGACAGATTACATGGTAGATATATTAAGACAAAATGAATATCTTGAAAGCTTGGACAAGGAACAATTGCCAAATTACTCAAATATAAATCCAGTATATCAAGGGAATTATTATGATGAAAATGATGAATTTTCAATTCCCTATGCTGTTTCAATATCATTTTTGCTTGTAAACCCCGAAGGTGTTCAAAATCTAGGTGCAAAACCCATTACTGGCTATGGTGATCTGTGGCAAAGTGAATTAAAGGAAAATATAGTCCTAATCGATTGGTCAGTTGAAATAATAGGTCTGGTTTTGAAAACTCTAGGATATGAATACAATGAAACTGATCCTGCAAAACTTGAAGAAGCGAGATTGAAATTGTTTGATTTAAGAGACAATATAATGAGGTTTGAAACCAATACTCCAGAAGATTCCTTAATAAGCGGTGAAGCAGTTGTAGGGTTTATGTATTCTAACCAAGCTGTTAAAGGGCAAAACGCTGATAGTAATCTTCAACCAGTTTTCCCAAAAGAGGGAATGCCAATTTATATAGATTCTTTTGTAATGTCTAAAGATGCACCTAATAAAGAAAATGCTTATAAGTTCTTAAACTTTTTATTGCAAGCAGAAATAAGCGCAAAAATATCTGAATTAACTAATTTCTCAAATCCTAACCAAGCAGCTACAGAGTTTTTACCAGAAGATTTTAAAAATAACCCAATGCTAAATCTATCAGATGATGTTATTGAAAATACTAGTTTCTATATAGATGTAGCAGATGTTTTAGAAGAGTATGAGCATATTTATTCAGAATTTAAATCAAAATAATTA
>CAZRXS010000028.1:0-17498 GCA_964604145.1 uncultured Gudongella sp.
AATTCACAATTCACAGATCACAAATTGAAAGGATTAAATCCTGTCATTCCGAGCTTGTCGAGGAATCTTAATCTTTCAAAATAAGTAAGTAAAAGATCCTCACGTTACGCTCAGGATAACAAATACCGTAGGGGCGTAGCTTCGTTCGCCCGTAAAAATAGAGCAAGTAGATTATCCTACTTGCTCTATTTTTATAATAAGCTACATCTCCATTTTTATGAATTTACTATAAAAGATTTCGAACATTTGGGGCAAGTTATTTTTATCTTTCCCTTCCCTTTTGGCACTCTAAGCCTGGCTTTGCAGTTAGGACAATCAATTACCTTGTAATCAATTAAACTTTCAATCTTATTCTTATCGAATCCTACAACTACATCATCACCTATAACAAATGCTGGCACACCTTGAAAACCTCTTTTTGTAAATTCGGCCTGAGCTTGCAGGTCCTTATTAACATCTTTTATTTCAAATGAATAACCTTTTTCTCGAAGAAACTCCCTCGCAGCTTTACAGTGTGGTCAAGTTTCTGTGCTATACATAATTATTTTTTTCAAAATTATCTCCTCCGCTACTAATTAATATACTTGTATTATTTCATTACCCAAGCCTCTTGGATATATTCACAATAAAATCTTGTATATTAGTAACTATTGTTTTTACAGTTAAACTCCCTCTGTCAACTAATTTATTAACTGCAAATTCAGATATATCAACACTATAAAAATATAATGGTCTAATAGTTTTGTCATCCATTACTCTAAAAGTTGGTGTCATATTACCTGTAGCTATTGAGTGAAGCATTGAAGCCATACATATAACTGTAGTAGATTTTTTAACTTGTTGTCTCATCATATTTTGGCCTATATACGCATCTCCATAAACTTCAGGCAATGGACCATCATCTCTAATGGACCCTGTTAGGACAAATGGTATGTTGTTTTTAATACATTCATACATAATTCCATCTCTTATTATTTCTTTTTCTACAAGTTCTTTAATTCCACCGTGCTGTCTAGTTATATTGATAGCATCTAGGTGGTTATAGTGGCCATTTGGTTGAGAGCGTTGACTCCTTATATCTTGTCCTAATGCAGTATTAAAAAGACTTGCTTCTATATCATGAGTCGCTAAAGCATTTCCTGCTAAAATTGAATCTACATAACCATTTCTTATCAATTTACAAAACGCTTTTCTTGAATCTATATCAAAAGCACATGCTGGCCCTAGTACCCAAGTCACATGTCCATTTGTTTTTTCATGGATTAAAAGTTCAGTTAAGAAATCATAGTCTAAAGAATAAGCAGTTTCTCTAGTTCTACTGTTTCTAAAAACAAATTTATCTACCTCTTCTTCGATTTCTTCAACAAAAGCATTTGAATGAACATAAATTCCCTCAAGCGCTTCTTCTGTCCTGCCAACAAAAATCAGATCCCCTTTTTTTATTTCTCTAAATTCTCGCACAACAATAATGTCTCCCTCAAGTATTGATATACAATCCATTCTGCTTTCTTCAGCAAGAATCCACTCTCCATTTACCTTGTAATACTCTGGGAAAATAGTAGTTGCGTGAAAGTTTTCAGGTGCTACAAAATCAAATGGCGCAGGCTCGTATTTTGCATCTGGTGCATTTAAAAATCCTGGCAATGTAAAGTCTGGTGCTACATATTTTGGAAAATTAAAACTCATAAGGTCCTCCTTGTAATAATATATATTTACATTAAAGTAATATCCCTCTAAACAATAAAATTATATTATAAAGACTTGCTTTAATCAAGCAAATCTTAAATATCTCATTTATCCCCAGCTTGTAAAGTAAAGTGACAGAACATTTCATGGAATGTTCTATACAATTTGGTGATTAATATTATGATAGTATTAGTTGATGAATATCAGTAGATTAATGTGCCATAAAGAATTCTTTATAGTAGGGATGGACGACTCTATCCATCCGATTAACCTTGGTAAAACGGGCAAACAGAGTAGTTTGCCCCTGCGATATAGTAATGTAATTTATAGGAGCGTACCTTCGCTAGCCCGTTCTTGTATAACATTAGTCTTTCACACAACTAAATATATATTAATCATTCTATCATATGGATTCTAAATAATTAATAAACAAAGTTTTATTAATGGATAATATTAAATAAATTTTCAATAAAAATAACTTAATCTAGATAAAATGGGTATAATTAAATACAGTAAGTTATTTTATTCTAAAAAAGGGGTGTTTATTATGCAATATATCATCATCGGCGGTATTTTGTTAATCTTTGCAATATTCTTAGGTGGGAATTACAACGCATTTGTCAAGCTTAGAAATGTGGTAGAAGAAGCCTTTGCAACAATGGATGTATATCTTAAAAAAAGATATGATTTGATTCCAAATTTAGTTGAAACTGTAAAGGGTTATGCAACTCATGAAAGAGAAACATTTGAAAAAGTTGTAAAAGCTCGTAGTATGGCAATGAATGCAGATAGTATTGAAGAAAGACAAGTTACGGAAAATAACCTTACTAATACATTAAAATCTTTATTTGCACTAAGTGAGAATTATCCTGATTTAAAAGCAGATTCCCAATTTTTAGACCTCCAAAGACAATTGGAAAAAGTTGAAGAAGATATTTCACAAGCTCGTAAGTACTATAATGCAGTTGTGAAAGCATTAAATACAAAGGTCGAGTCTTTCCCATCTAATATTGTAGCTATGCTATTTGGATTTAAAAGAGCAGTTTACTTTACTGCTGATGAAACGGAGCGAGAAAATGTTGAAGTGTCTTTTTAATCTAAAGCTAAGACATAAGATGTTGTTAGGATTACTATTTGTAATCCTCATATACTCAAGCCCATCATTTGCAAGTTCTTATGATTTAGAGATAAATAATTATGATGTTGATATCATAGTAAATACTGATAACTCTTACTTTATAAGTGAAACCATAGAAGTAGAATTTAATAAAATGGATATGCATGGAATCTTTAGAGATATTCCAACAAAGACTTATTACGGAAAGCCGGTTAAGATAAAAAATATAGACCTACCTAGCCATAATTATTCTTCTGAAAGAAGTGGAAATTTTCTGTCTCTTAAAATTGGCGATGCAGATACTTATGTAAATCCTAAGGAAATTTATAAGGTGAATTATCTATACTATATAGGCGATGATGCAAACACTGAAATGGATGAGTTCTACTTTAATATTGTAGGTTCTCAATGGGAGATTCCAATTCATAATACTACTTTTTCAGTTACAATGCCTAAACCCTTTGATGCGAACAATTTAAATATTACCTCTGGTTCTTTAGGTTCCACTGATAATACTGAAGTCACTTATTCAGTTGAAGCTAATACCATAAGGGGTGAATTAAATAGCAGTTTATATCCAGGAGAGTCTTTAACAATTGCCCTTCCACTCCCCGAAGGTTATTATAGCGAGGTTACTCCTGATGGTGCCTTTATAAATAATTTGACCTCTTATTACAATTATATATTCCCTGTACTATTACTTCTTGCAGTATTTCTTTGGTTTAGCTTTGGAAGAGATGAAAAAATCTATCCACCTGTTGAGTTTTATCCACCTAAGGACTTAACACCCGCTGAGATAGGTTATATTTACGATAAAACTATCGATCCATATGATATTACCTCCATGCTCGTATATTGGGCTGATAAAGGGTATCTTAAGATAATTGAAGAAGATGTAGAAACAGGAGTGATTTTTAAAAAAAATACAACAAATGTAAAGCTAGAAAAACTAAATGACCTTCCAAGTAATGCACCACAATTTGAAAAGACATTTTTCAATGAATTATTTGATAGGTATGCAATAAATAATATTGTAGATATCAAGTCTCTTAAAAATAGTTTTTATACAACACTTGCAAAAGTAAAAAAAGAATTAATTAAGTCCTTTAAAGATCGAAATTTCTATTCGATATCTGGAAAAGTTGCATCTTTTTTTATAACGCTTATAGGTATATTCACTCTATTTTTGGTATTTTTAGGAGTTATTAACACTATGAACCCCTATCAGCAAGGATTTGTGTTTTTGCTTGCAGGTGGAGCATCCATATTTATGGGCATATTCTTAGCAAGCTCTGCACACTTATTATCTATAGTAAAAACTAGATTTCCTATTGAGAAAGTTAAAACAGTTTTTGGTGCTGGTTTTACTTCTGCAATTCCTCTTCTTGCTGCTATTGGCATATTATTTATCGCAGATGCAGATATTATTTACTGGATAGGTCTAGGACTAGGCATAATGATAATCTTCTTTGCGCCATATGCAAATAAGAGAACAGAAATTGGCCGCCGATGGTTATCGCATATTCTAGGACTTAAACAATTTATAGAAAATGCAGAAAAAGATAGGATTTTGGCACTAGTCGATGATGATCCTGAATATTTTTATCATGTATTGCCATATGCTATGGTTCTTGGGGTTACAGATAAATGGGCTAAACAATTTGAGGATATTTTAACTAATAATCCTGATTGGTATCAATCAACTTCTAATAGACCCTTTACTACAGCCTACCTTGTATCACAAATTAATTCTTCTACACAGGATGTTGGCAGGACTTTATCTTCTACACCTTCTAGTTCTGGTAGTAGCGGAGGAAGCTCTGGCGGAGGATTCTCTGGAGGAGGCTCTGGAGGAGGCGGTGGTGGTGGCTGGTAAGAAAATATTTAAGGCAGAGGAATAATTATTATCCTCTGCCTTTTGTTATTTAATTTCTTTTAAGCTTTTATATTCAAATGTCCTTATTCCATCATCTCCAATATAGTATAGAATCTCATCTATAACTAGTAAGCGTCTAGCAGAATAATATTGGTTAGTTCCTGCTTCTTCAACTCCTATGATATCTAGCAATTCTAACTGCTTTTCATCCTCTATTCTTACAAGTACTGCTCCACTAAACATATCCCTTACAAAATCTTTAGTAGATCTGTTTAACTGTGCGTGGAATCCTACTATATCCCTGTTATTATCTACCATAAGAGCCTTATGGTTATTTAATACTTCCGCATAAGATCCGCTCTCACCAATAATAATACTATCTAACTCTTCTGGTTTTGCGGTGTTTGAAACATCAAATAAAGACAATTTAATGCCACCTTGCTGTCCTGTTTCTTCGTTCGCATCTTTTCCAATTCCTAAAAGTGTTTTCTCTGATATTGGATGAAGGTAGTTTGAAAATCCTGGAATCTTTAACTCTCCTAAGACTTTAGGGTCTGTAGGATTAGAGGTGTCAATTACAAAAAGTGGATCAATTTGTCTAAATGTTACAATATAAGCTTTATCTTCCATAAACCTAACCGAGTAAATCCTCTCGCCTTTTGCAAGATTCTCAATAACTCCAATTTGTTCTAAATCTTTGTCTAGTATATAAAGAGAGTTACTGTCCTTATCCCAGCTATGGGTTGCTATTCTAAAGTTACCATCCCATTCGTCCATAGAAAACTGATTTAGTATGCTACCTCTAACTATCCCTCCACCACTATAGCCAATCTTTAAACCATCTATTTGAAATCTAGCAATATTCGATAAAGCTCCCAGAGTGCTACTATAATCCTCTGCTACAACATATAGTGACTCAGTAGTCATATATATATCTCGCCCACTTCCTAGAAATGCCTCTATATTAGCCGGTGTTTTTGTGTTTTGGATATCTATAGCTGTTATTAAAAGATAATTATCTGCAGGCCTATAAGGATAGTACATTATACTGTCAATTGAAAGTTCCTTATAGTCTAGTCCAAGAGAACTGTCCCTATACATAGGCAATTTAGATTTATCATCAATTCCATATGAGAAAACATACTTATTTGAAAGTAGGTATAAAGTATCTTTGGTCTTTCTGCTTGATAAAACACTTCCCTCTACCTCTACTTCTTTTAATAATTCTAACTTTCCCTCTTCATTGACAGAATAAACCCCTACATATACATAAGATTCCCTGTCCGGATATGGCATAATAGACCTTTGCTCTATCATTGGCTCCATTGGCCTTATCCAGTTATCCAGCCTATCTATTGTTCCTATTACTATTAGCCTATTTTCATCTATATATAACTCTTTATAACCAATAACTTCCCCTTTTTCTTTATTTATCTTTGACTTAATTTCATCTGTTAAAGTTGGTCTTCCATCATTAGCTAAATAGACCTTTACAGAATCACTCTTTACATGATAAATAAACTTACCATCTGTTTTTACAATATCTGCTTCATTAACTCCAGCAACCTGTTCATTTGTAGTGGTAAAGTCTCCACTAGCTGCATCTGTACTCTCTTTTTCTTTCATTACAGGTGCCCTTAAATCTGGCATTGCATCTTCAAATATTGGCAAATCCTTGTTTTGTTCCTCTATTAGAGCCATTAGCTGCTCTTTAGATTTAACCCTTAAAGCTTGACCTATTTTAGCATTTACATCATCTAGGTATTCTTTTGTTAGATCAATTTCCTCATCTGTTATTGTTATAACTCCATCCATGTACTGGACCTTTTTATTGAAAATTTGTTCTGCTATAACTCGAAGTGGTACCATAGTCCTATCTTGTATTATTAAAGTTTGTGTGTCTATTGTCCTAACAATATCTTCTTTGCCAAAGCTCTTTTCAATATATTCATATTCTCCTATTGGAAAGATGTAATCCTTAGACTTGTATGAAATTTTTGCTTCTCTTTTTTCAATATCATAAGAAACCTTTGCTTCAAAGTGCTCCCCTATAGCCCTAAGTGGTACAAGTGTCCTATCTGCGTGTATTATAGGGACTACATTAGGATTTTCAGAATCTAAACTTCTCATATTCCTTTCATTTAATATAAGTGGACTGCCTAACTTAAGTGCAATATCCATTTCTCTAGTTTGTGCTTTTGTAATATCGGATTGTGAAGATAAAATCATTGTAAATACTAGTAGTATAATAATAATTTTTTTCATAAGCTCCCCCCATATTTTTAGTTAATCTAGCTTATTTTTATTATACCCCAATAATTCGATAAAGAATTTACTAAATAGTTACATCTTTATCCAAGGCATTTATAAACTAAAGTTTGTTGTACTACTATTACTATTATGATAGCCTTATTATAGAGATAAATAAACAATTAATTTGAAATAACCTAAGTTTATTAGCGAAAGGGGAAATGCGTAAATGTTAAAAAGCTATTTCGACCCCAAGGATTTCTACAAGGAATCAGAGTTGATTAAGCTTACACAAAATTTAATTAGAATCCCAAGCCATAAAGACACTCCAGGTTTTGAAAGAGATGTAGCTGAGTATATTCATCAGTATCTGCTTAAAGAAGGCATAGATTCAGAGCTTCATCCTGTCGTTAGTGAAAGATCAAATGTAATTGCCAGAATAAAAGGTGATGGTAGTGGCCGTTCCCTTATGTTCAATGGTCATACAGATACCGTTCTACCTTATAATATGACAATTGAACCCTTTGCAGCTTGTATAGAAGATAACAAGATATATGGCAGGGGTTCTGTTGACATGAAGGGTGCTTTGGCTAGCTTTATGATTACACTGATTGCAATAAAAAGAAGTGGCTTTATACCTGGGGGCGATGTAATATTCACCGCAGTTGTTGGGGAAGAAGGTAAAAGCGAAGGTACTGAATATATCGTAAATTCTGATATAAGAGCAGATGCCGCAATTGTAGGTGAACCTTCTGATTATGAATATGCAATTGGCCATAGGGGTCTCGAATGGTTCGATGTAACATTTTATGGAAAAGCCTCACATAGTGGAAAACCTGAACAAGGTGTAAATGCCATCGAGCAAGCTATGACCTTTGTAAATAGGGTAAAGCAAGACCTCTATCCAAAACTAAAAGATAAATACAATGAATATATGGGTGGGTCAGTAATGAACTTTGGTACTATATCTGGTGGAACTGAGCAAAGTACTGTAGCTGATAAATGTATATTAAGAATCGATAGAAGATATATTCCAGGCGAAGATAAAGATACTGTAATGGCCGAATATCAAGATATAATTGATAGCTTAAAAGCAGAGGATAAAACTTTTAATGCTAAGGTGGAAATTACTCCTGAAAGTGTTTTAGCACTTTATCATCCCCCATTAATAACAGATTTTAACGAACCTATTGTTACTGCTGTTAGAGAAAGTATTAGAAGCATTATTGGCAAAGAGCCTACAATAACAAGAGGTATTGGCTGGTCTGATGCAGCACTATTAAAGACATACGCCAATATACCAACAGTAGTATTGGGTCCTGGGGACTTATCTTTAGCGCACACTGAAAGAGAGTATGTTAAGATAGTCGATTTGCTAAATCATGTTGATATTTATAGTAATATAGTTCAAAGCTTCACTAAACTTCCAAAAAGCATAGAAATAGATTAAGGAAAACCTTAATCTATTTCTTTTCTACAATTTGAACTTTATAGCCATTTGGATCTATAATAAATAAAAATCTAAAGTTTGGATTGGGGCTAAATGGTCCACTATGTACCTTTATATCTTTTTCTTTTAAAAAATCTATAAATTCATCAAGCGATTCAACTTCAAAGCCAATGGATATACCTTCGCCTGTGCAATCACTGTTGTATTCATTGTCATATATTAACTCTATCTTTGTTTCTCCCTCACCAAGAAAACAAATTTCTATATCATCTCCCTGATTAAATTTTTTTTGAATTTTAAGCCCGATAATCTCGCTATAGAATTTTACCGACTCATCAAGGTCCTTAACTCTTAAAGTACTCCAACAGTATTTCATCAAAATCCCTCCCAAATTTATTACTCTATTTTAGTTTTAGAAGCATATTGGTCCTTATTGGACAATACTATTTTTTACGACACAGTTGAAACAATAGCTAACAAAACCCATCCAGGAATATAAAAAAGCCAAACAAGGTTTATGGGAATTATGCTCTTGATTAGGTAGAAATTAGGATAGAACAAATCAAAAGCAACTCCCAAATCACAAGATACCATTAAAATTCCTGAAAGAGCTATCATAATAGATCTTTTTTTAGTAAAAGTATCTTTAAATAAAAATAAAACTGAACTCCATGACATAATAAGAAGAGCTAGCAACAATATAGAACTTATGCTTTTTAAAAAAATTCCTTCTACAAACAAGTTCAAATTCTTAAACAAAAGTAATGCTAGCATTATAAAAGGTGTAGCTAATAATACATCTTTTATATTCAATTTATATGATTTTAAATATATCAGTGCTAGAAAAATATAGGCAAGTGTAAAAGGAATAAAACCTAGAAAAGCTAAATCTTGTTCAAATCCTTCTATTGCATTTCCTAATACAAGAAAAAAATCACCAGCCACCATTAAAATAAAAACAATACTTACTCTTTTAAATTGCTCCTCTTTTTTACTCCAAAGGATTAATATGGTAAGAGAAAGCATCGTTAAAAACCTTAGCCAAGAAATAAGAGTAAAATTTATACGGTAGTACTCCATTCCTAGGATTAAAGTTAATAAGAGTGAATAAATCACAACTATCTTTTTTTGTTTAGGGCTTAATTTAGAATTCAATTTTCATACCTCTATTTATAATAGATACTCATTTTTTAAGATTGTTTTATCACTCCTGTTTGACCCAAACGCTAACTCCTGGGCTAGGAGTAAAAAACTCTCCGAAACCTTCACTGTCAATAATTACTTTTTTGTCAGCTTTAGAAAGTCGGTCTATATATTCAGTGCCTTCTAGCTCTTCTACAAACATTCTAATTTTCGCATTTTCTTTTGTGGAAATTACTATTGCAGTTTTCCTTGGGTGTTCCTTTGTACCTTTTCTGACCCATCCAATTTGATGTGGGTCTTCAAAGTAATCTTCCTGTTCACCATAACAATAGTTTCGCCTTAAATCTATTAACTTATTTATAGTGTTTTTTATTCCCTCATAAGAATTTTCTCCATTTGTTCCATAATAATCACCATAAAACACACTTGGGTAACCTTCATTTCTCAGAAGAATAATGGAATATGCTATTTCCTTAAACCAAAGTTCTACAGATTTTATTAATTCATTTGCTTGGGAATCATGGTTATCTACAAAAGTCACTACAGCAAGGGCATCATTTTTTAATAAGCTCTCATCTAAGATGGTTCTTAAATCATAATCTTCTACATTTTGCGAAATAGCTTTAAAAGCATAATGTAGGGGAACATCAAATAAGTCAATCATATGATTTGTACTATCCAGATAAGATTTTAGAGTTTCTAGCTCTCTACTCCAATATTCACCAAAGATATAAAAATCTTCCCCAAACTCAGATCTAAGGTTCTTTACAAATTCATTTATAAAATGAATATCTATGTGCTTCAAAGCATCTAATCTAAATCCATCTACATCTGTCTCTTTTACAAACCAAATTGACCATTTTTTAAGTTCTTCTATTACAGCAGGATGTGCATGGTCTATATTTGCAAACATCAAAAAATCAAAGTTTCCTTTTTCATTAGATACACCTAAGTTCCACCCTTTATTTTTACCGAGTATTCTAAAAATAGCGTTTTCGTCTCTTAAGTTATCAAAATCAATTCCATTGAAATGATTAAAATTCCATTTAAAAGATGAATATTTATTGTTTCTACCAGGAAAATCAAAACCAGTCCAACCCTCAATCTCCATTTCTTCACTTACTTCATTAGTCCTGTCGTTACTATCAACTTTTATGGCCTTAAATTTTTCTGGTCGATCAGCACCAGCCATATGATTTAAAACAACATCTGCATATACTTTAAGACCAAGATTGTGATATTCGTCAATCATGTCAATAAGTTCTTCTTTTGTACCGTACTTTGTTCTAATACTACCTTTTTGGTCAAATTCTCCAAGATCATAAATATCATATACTCCATAGCCAACATCATTTGTCCCTGTTGCTTTAAAAACAGGTGGTAACCATATTGCACCAAATCCTGCATCTTTAAGCTCTCTAGCTCTCTCTTTCATGGTTTTATAATACTGCCCATCATCTTCTAAACACCATTCAAATGCCTGAAACATAACTAACTTTTCCATAGCTTTCACCTCTAATGATTATTTATATTAAAGTAAATCATACTTCTCTGTGGCTTTATGACATCTTAAAAAGTCAAAAGATTGTTCTTTATATTGATTACAGTACCATATTTTTGTTTACTAGCTGATTTTAAAGCTGGATACTATATCTTCATAACTTGAAATAGTATATTCTCTACCTTCTTCTGTTAATTTTAATATATTATCTTTTTCGACTATTCTTTTTTCTTTTTTCAACTTTGTCACAATATCATCTAGGAAATCTCTCTTCCAATTTAAGTGATTGTAAATAGTATCAACGCCATTTTCAATCCATTCATTTTCATCACCTTCATGGTTAAGTATGTGAAATAGCATAGATTTTGCGGCAAAATCCACAGTTTGTAGTTTTCTTCTTCTTAATACTGTTACTATCCCTCTCTCTGGAGCAAATACAAATACCAAGGTAAAGGTAAATCCTGTTGCCATCGCCATTGATCCTGCAATAGAAACATCAATAAGGGCTGCAAACTGATAGCCTAATACTGCATTAAAAGCTCCTACCGCTCCACTTATAAAGAGCATTCTCTTTAAATCATCTGTCACCAAATACGCCGTTACAGGTGGCCCTATCATAAATGCAATTACAAGTATTGATCCTACTGCTTGAAAGGCACCCACAGCAGTAATGGAAACTGAAGTCATAAGTGCATAATGGACAAGCGTAGGTGCAAAGCCAAGAGCTGCTGCAAGACCTGAATCAAATGTAGCTATTTTTAGCTCTTTAAAAAACAGACTTACAAATACAAAGTTTAAAATCAAAATAATGCCCATTGAATAAATTGATTTAGCTCCAATATCTAACCCTGCGATTACTAGTCTATCAAATGGTGCAAAAGCCAATTCTCCTAATAATACGGAATCTGTGTCTAGATGAACAGAGCCTGCATATTTAGATATAATTATAATTGCAACAGAAAATAGCAATGGAAATACTATTCCAATAGCTGAGTCTTCTGCAACAAGCTGTGTCTTGTTAAGTAATTCGACAAGGTAAACTGTTAACACCCCCACAATTGTAGCACCCAGTATTAAAAATGGGGAATTTAAATCTTCAACTATAAAAAAAGCAACTACAATACCTAAAAGAATTGTGTGGGTTATTGCATCTGTCATCATTGCCATTTTCCTCAGGACCAAAAACACTCCAGGAATAGAACATGCAACAGCAACTATTACTGCTATTATTTGTATCTCCACTTGTGGTGACATATCTACTCCTCCTTTAGAATAGGATGATTATTTATATAATCTAACCCCTTATTTGTAATAAACCAATTATTGTTATTCTCTTCTTTAACATATCCATCTTTCTCTAGAGTATATAATATTTCCTCTAACTGCTTAACTTTCTTTCCACCCTTTGTTTTAATGGGCTTTATAACAGAAATATTATGGCTATGGCCTGGATCTTTGTGATTAATTTCTAGTTCATACAAGCTCTTTAGTACTTTATCTTCATTGATTTGTTTTGCCGTTTCTATTTCTCTTATATATCTCCAAAATAAACCTCTATTAGGTGCAAAACCTATACTAATCAATACAATTATGCTCACTACAATAACAATAGATGGCCCTGTAGGCATAGATTTAATTGAAGAGCTAATTATAGTACCTACTACACCTGAAACGGCTCCAAAAATGGAGGCTAGAAAAACCATAACTGATAGCTTGTCTGTCCACTGCCTAGCAGCTACCCCTGGAGCTATCAACATAGCACTCATAAGGATTACTCCTACTGTTTGAAGTCCAATAATAATGGATGCTACTATCAGTCCTGATATTAAAAAAGATATGCTTTTTGATGAAATTCCTATGCTATCAGAAAATTCTGGATCAAAAGAAACGATTTTAAGCTCCTTCCAAAATAATAAGACCATGAAAATTATTATCAATCCAACAAATAACACTGTGTATACATCTTTTTTTAGAAGGGTCGATGCTTGTCCAAATATAAACTTATCCAAACCTGCTTGATTTGCATTTGGTATCTTTTGTATATAGGTTAATAACACTAGGCCAGCACCAAAAAAGACTGATAACACTAGACCCAAGGCACTATCAAATTTTATTCTTGAATACTTATCGATAGCTATAACCACTCCTGTTGCTAGTAATCCAGCAATCAATGCCCCTATTAAGAGTATGCTTGTATCCTTTATTTGTACAAGGAGAAAGGCAAGTGCTATTCCTGGTAAGGCAGCATGGGAAACAACATCACCTAGCAAGCTCTGTTTTCTTAAAACTGCAAAGCTCCCAATAACTCCACTTACTATCCCTAAAAGTGCAGAGCCCATACTTACAATTTGGATTGTGTAGTCTGAAAAAAATATTTTTAACGCTTCCATATAATCACTCGCCTCTTAAAATTTTCCCGGTGCTTCGATAAGTTTTCTTTAAATTTTCTTCTGTGAACACTTCTGAAATGGGCCCACTTGCAATTATTTGTGTATTTAAAAGTGTTACCCAATCAAAGTATTCAGGAACGGTCTGTAAATCATGGTGTACAACTACTAAGGTTTTCCCTAAAAATCGAAGTTCCTTTAAGATTTCTATTACCGCTCTCTCTGTTTTTGCATCAACACCCTGAAAAGGCTCATCCATAAAATAAATATCCGCATCTTGTACAAGGGCTCTTGCAAGAAAAACTCTTTGCTGCTGTCCTCCTGATAGTTGGCTTATTTGTCTCTTTGCATAATCCTCCATTCCAACCTTAATAATTGCCTCCATTGCTAGGTCTTTGTCTTCCTTAGTTGTTCTTTTTATCCAACCGATATGCCCATAACGTCCCATCATTACTACATCCAAAACAGTAGTTGGAAAATCCCAGTCTACACTGCCTCTTTGAGGAACATATCCAATATTCTTTCTCTGATTTGCATATGTATCTCCATTAAATGTTACACTACCCGATATTGGTTTTATTAAATCTAACATTGCCTTTATAAGTGTTGATTTACCCGCGCCATTTGGTCCTACGATTGCCATTAATATCCCATTTGGAACCCTTAAGTCAACATCCCACAATACAGGTTTAACTTGGTATGCAACTGTCATATCCTCTACTTCTATAATATAATTTTCATCCATCATAATTATCGCCCCTAACTACTTTATTTTAATGCATCAACAATTGTGTCTATATTAGCCCTAACAGTCCCTATATAGGTACCTGCACTTGTTCCAGAACTTCCTAGTGAATCTGAAAATAATTCTCCCCCTATTTCCACATTAAATCCCTGTGCTGCAACAGCTTCTTGCAAAGCCTCTATATTCTTTCTTGGTACTGAAGATTCTACAAAAATTGCTTTTATCTCATTATTAGCTATATATGTAGCAAGGTCTCTTACATCTCCAGTTCCAGCTTCTGATGCTGTAGAAATTCCTTGTAAGCCTCTTACTTCAAAACCATAAGCTTGACCAAAATAAGAAAAAGCATCATGAGCTGTAACAAGCACCCTTTTTTTATCTTCTAATTCATTAGCTCTATCTAAAACGTATTTATGAAGATCATCTAACTCTATTAAATAAGCCTTATAATTAGCTTTATACATATCTTCGTTTTCTGGATCTAATTCAACAAATCCATCATAGACTACTTTAGCTGCATCTTTCCATAATAAAACATTAAACCAAATATGCGGATCATATAAAGATGATGAATCATCTATCATAATAAGATCTTCTTCACTAAATCCTTTAGCTACTTCAACAACCAATTGTTCTCCGCTTTCCAGATTTTCAAATACATCACCCATTTTACCTTCTAAGTGCAAACCATTAAATACAACCATATCTGCATTTTGCATCTTCTTTACATCTCCAGCACTTGCTTTGTAAAGATGAGGGTCAATACCAGGTCCCATTAAGCCTTCTACTTTTAGAGAATCCCCACTAATTACTCGAGATAAATCTGCTAACATAGTTGTAGTTGTAACAACACTAAAATTGCCATCATTATTATCCACATCTGGCTGCTTAGCACAAGCTGTAAATACTGAGATCACTAAGACTACAGTTATTAATAAATATATTATTTTTTTCATTATATAATCCTCCTATACCCCATTTTTTTATTTTTTCTACAAAAATACCTTATAACTCTTTATACCCCATATAAAATCAAATCCATCTAATATAAGAAAAAGTGTTTTCAGTATTATTTCCTTTTATTGCTAATATTATAGAACTAAAATAAAAAGAAGCAGACTCCGTTTCACTAGCCTGCCACTTTTTATTCTAAATCTATTATTCGATTTCCCTACAATCTTCACACAATCCAAAGAATTTTGTTTGATGGTCACTTACTAAAAATCCATAGTTTTCATCAAATATTTTCTCTATTGATTCCATTAAGTCTTCTCTTACCTCAATAATTTTTCCGCAATTATTACAAATCAAGTGGTGATGTCTGTGATTGTCTTCATTAAGTGCTAATTCATATCTTGTAAATCCATCACCAAGTGTTAATCTCTCAATTATTTTTAATTCGTTTAATAACTGAACATTTCTATACACTGTTGCAAGCCCTATCCCAGGATTATCCACAATGATATGCTGATATAATTCTTCTGCTGTCATATGTTCTTCTTCGTTTTCTAAAAATGCCTCAAATACAACTCTTCTTTGATCTGTTAGCTTATAATTGTTTTCTCTTAATATTTTATAAAAACGATCTAGGCTCTTCATATATTTCACCACTTTTTATTAATTTTTGTTATCTAAATCTATTGAATTTCTAATTTTATTAATAAAATCAATCCCATATATTTAATTATAGTATAATGCATTAGGACTGTCAAATATAGTGTTTAACAGGATTATAATTAAAAACTTACTTATATTAACTTTTTTCGATTATATATAATATAAGTTTGCTGATGGATAAATAGGGTCTGTTGTTATATCTGCTCCTAAATTTTTTAGAATTTGTTCGTCATTATCATTTAACATAACTGTCGAGTGTGCTTGAGCTCCTCTTAAGCCTATTAGATTATCTAAGGCTAGCTTTGCTGTTGGATTTGTAACTGCCCCAATACTTAAAGCAATAAGCGCTTCATTTGCATCAAGTGTTGAGATTTTACCTTTAAAGTTATCCATTTTCAAACTTTGAATGGCTTCTATTATAACTGGTGATAATAGGAGTATTTCATCTCCGATATTTGCCAGGGTTTTAATAGAATTTAAAATGGCAGCTGAACAAGCATCCATAAGCTTAGAACTTCTTCCAGTTATAATTCTCCCATCAGCTAATTCAATTGCAATTACTGCAGGAACATCTATATCTTGGAATCTTTCCTTAACTTTTTCAGCGTATTCTCTAGCTGGAATAACAGGTATCCTATCCTCTCTTTTAAGTTCAAGCTCCTCCATTATAATTCTCATTCTATTTAAAACTTCCTCGTCTACAAGGCCTCTCCTATAATCATTTTCTGTTGCAAAGCTCCTTCTAATTATTTCTTGCTTGGATGCCTCTCTCACAACTTCATCATCAATTATCCCAAAACCTATTCTATTAACACCCATATCTGTAGGTGATTGGTATACAGATTCTTTTCCTGTAATCCTTTCTATTATTCTCTTGATAACAGGAAACATCTCCATATCCCTATTGTAATTTACTGCAAGTTCATTATACTTCTCAAAATGAAAGTAATCTATCATATTCGCATCTTTTAAATCTACTGTCGCTGCTTCATATGCTATATTTAGTGGGTGTTTAAGTGGTATATTCCAAACTGGAAAAGTCTCAAATTTTGAATATCCTACTACTCTATTCATCTTATGTTCGTGGTAAAGTTGATTTAAGCATGTTGCCAACTTACCACTTGCTGGACCAGGTGCTGTAACTACTACAATTGGTTTTGTAGTTTCAATATACTCATTCTTCCCATATCCTTCCTCACTAACTATCTTATCTACATCAGATGGATAACCCTCTATTGAAAAATGTGTATACACCTTAATATTGCGTCTTTCTAATTTATTAATAAATAGCTTGGCGGCAGGCTCATTGTTGTAACGAGTTATTACTACGCTATTTATCATCAAGCCATAGGTTCTTAATTCATCAATCTGTTTCATTACATCCATATCATAAGAGATTCCATAATCTCCTCTTATTTTATTTCTTTCTATATCTCCTGCATACACACAGATAATTATTTCTGTTTTATCTTTTAATTTATGTAAAAGTTTTATTTTAGAATCAGCATCAAATCCTGGAAGAACCCTTTGTGCATGCAAATCTCCAATAAGTTTGCCTCCAAACTCAAGATAAAGTTTGTCAAAGTGATTTACCCTCTCTATAATAAATTTAGACTGCTCTTCAATATATTTTTGTGGATCAAATCCAATCTTTTGCATTATAATACTCCTTTTGCTTTTATTCTATTCTATATATATGATTATTATAGCACGAGGTGAATACAAT
>CAZRXS010000029.1:0-16807 GCA_964604145.1 uncultured Gudongella sp.
ATAATTTAAAGTAATAATTTTAAAGATTTCTAATAAAAAAACACCTCTTGGATTTTCCAAAAGGTGTTTTTTTTAATTAGAGCATATTTCAATCACAAGACTATAACTTCTAGACTTTGTATATATATCTGATTAATTTACTTACTCCTTATCTTTTATTCTAATTCCTATTCCTAACAACAAGCTACCTACAAAGTAATATATCCCTGCTGGAATTGGTCCAGTTTTTGGAAGTATGGGAATATTTATAGGAATATCTAAAAGTGGTACCTCTTCTTCAGCTTGTTCTATCTCTTGATTTACTCTAGGAACTTCTTCTTCAATTTCCATAATCTCTTCTAGTTCCTCTGGTTCTTTTACTTTATCAACTTTGTCTGGTCTCTTTGGTCTATCTGGTCTATCTGGTCTATCTGGTTCTTCAGGTTCTTCAGGTTCTTCTGGCTCCTCTGGTTCTTCGGGCTCTTCAGGCTCCTCTGGTTCTTCAGGCTCCTCTGGTTCTTCGGGCTCTTCAGGCTCTTCATCTTCGCAACGTTGCTCTGCTGTAAATATCCACCTTACTCGTAAAAACTTTCCTTGGAATTCATTACCTGTCTCTGGCCCTGGCAGATGCACAATAGCTCGCAATTCTTTTGTATCCCCTGGATTTAAATATCCAAGGCTTGTATTTGATTGAGCAAAGCTCTCCATTGAACCAGTAAAAATTTTATCTTCTCCATAATATATAGTTAAGATCATTTGTTTAAAAAGATCTGCTTGCCCATCAGCTGGTTTTGGACTCATTCTTTCAGTTTTTATAAATAATTCAAATTTGCAATCAAGAACGTTTTTTATATCTATTTTTGCCTCGTTTGTATCGCCTGGATTCATATTAGTAAGATTAAATAATTGCCTTCCACTTGGTTTCACTTGGAGTCCAATATCATTTCCAATTACTTCAAGATTATCTGCATAGGAGGGATTTATTCCAAGAGTAGTCATCATTCCCATTATTAATGCGAACACTCCTAGAAATATCATTGATTTTGATAATAATCGTTTCATGCTTTTTCCTCCCTTGTTTAATATATTGACTTTATGTATTACATATAGGCGGCTTAACCGCCCATATGTATATTGTTATATTCCCAACTGTTTATATTAATAGTTATTAAACATCTCCTAAAGTTGTTGGATCTACTCCCCACTCATCTAATGCTGCGCCATTTGAACATTGGATGGCTTCTGCATTAATTGTAATAGTAAATACTGCACCTTGATATTCGTTACCCATACTCGGTCCATCAAAGCATATATGGCCGCCACATGCTATTGGATCTGGGTCTGGCTCATCTGGGTCTGGGTCTGGCTCATCTGGGTCTGGACCAGGACAATTATGACCTAGCAATGGCCAGTATTTTTCACCACATATTGGACAAGTTATCTTTCCGAAAAACATTGTTGACATTTCTTCTCCGCATGGTTCTTCACATGGCATAAAGGCAAATAAATCTGTGGTTCTACCACCCTCAGCTGCTAGCTGTTCAATATAATAGAAATACCCATTATGCTCAACCCATTTATCACCAAGTTCATATGTTACTACATCAGTAGGTAAACCAGTATGTCCAAATGCCATTTCCATATCAACTCTAACAAATGCACATTTACTTCCTGTGTTTTCTACATATACTACCTTTTCATAGCAATCTCCTGGGTTTACATTAGTTGGTGGACAGAACTCATCAACTAATTCAATTTCTAATGTCCCTACTTCAAATTCATTTACTACTGGGCCTGCTGTTGCAGTAAACCAAGCGAAGGTTCCACCCGCTATAAGTAATACTGCTAACATCATACTTGTTACTAACATCATACTTCGCTTTTTCATTTTTCTTCCTCCCTAAAATATTTATTAGTATCTGCAGCTAGGCTACCATCTCTAGAGAAGGTCCTGTGGCTTTGCGTCCTTAGATTTCTCTAAGTTTGCCAAACAACATATATGTTAACGGAATCCTAATATCAGTCTGGATTAGAAAGGTAAACTAGAAATGCTCCATACGTCTTTCCAGGCCTTGTGCGCACTTTGGACTCCTTCTGCAACAACTTTAAGTGTAAGACTTGCTCCTTTATATTCTGCTGGTAAATCTTCTATTTCTATACTTTTAATTAAATTTGAAGTAATTTCATTTTTTTGCAAAGTATGTTTATAATAATAATATCCATCCTTTTCTATCCAATAGTTTTCCTTAATATTTATATTTACATTTGAAATTGATAAATTCGGATTGCTCCATTGAGGCATCAACCTTACTCTTATATAACAATCACTTGTCCCAAGGTTTTTAATCCTAATATCCTCTAATCCATTTTCTATTACCTTTACTTCAACTATTCCCATTTTAAATTTATTAGTTGCATTATCTGGACTGGATGTAAACCAAGCGAAAGTACCACCAGCTACCATTGTAGATATTAAAAGAATAGCTGAGAAAATAATTAATTTGTTTTTCATATACATCCATCCTTTCCTTAAGCTTCTTTGGGCTGTCTTTTAAAAATAAGTGGTGCTATAAATGATATTATTCCAAGGGCTAGTATAAATACAATCCCTGGTGTACTACTTAAAAATCTAAAGGCATAGCCTACTAATGGTATTGAAAGCGCTACTATTCCTATAACATTTTCTCTTTCAACAGCCATTGCATCCTCAAGATTGTTTGCATCTCCTTGTGTTATAAAGTAGTCGTTATTTGGTCCAATTTCAACAACTCTGTGAGTAACTCTGCTTTTAGAATCGGCTCCATAATAAGTTAAAATATCCCCCATTACAATCTGATCTGGAGTCTTTTCATTTACTAAAATAAGCGAGTTCATTTTTATAGTTGGCTCCATACTTCCACTATCTACAACATATAGCCTATAACCAAATAGCGATGGTTCCATTCCTGTAAATTTTGATTGTGCTGTTATAAGTATTAAGAAGACCATTACTAGCATAAATATCACAAATAATATATTTGACAATATTTTTAAAGCTCTATTTTCTTTCTTCTCTATCATATTATTACCTCCAGTTTAATCAGGATTTATTGGTTCTTCTTCAGGATCTTTGGGTGTTTGTATTTCATCCTCTAATGTCGTTTTCTCAGTTTCTTTAGTCTTTTCATCTATCCGTTTCTTATCTTCTTTATTAGTAGGTTCTTCTGGAGGATCATCAGGTATTATAACTTCTATTTGTTCTGGTTCTGCTTCTACTTCTTCTGCTTGTTCTTGATTCTCCGGCGGTTCTTCTGGTTCTTCTAATTCTCCCTTTTGTCCTAGATTCTCCAGTGCTTCTTCCTGTTCTTCAGGTTTTTCTGGAACCTCTGGTTCTTCAGCCTTTACTGGAGGCTCAGGTTTTTCTGGAACCTCTGCTTCTCGAGCTTGTTCTGGATCTTCTGATCCTTCTGCTTGTCCTGGTGCTTGTGGGAATTCTGGTGTTGTTGGTAATGTTGGTTCTACTGGGACAGCTTGTGCTTGTTCAATTTCAACAACAACTTCTATTTCGAAATAAACTTCATCAATTCTCTTTTCTTCAATAATTTTCGTACGAGTATCAAATCCAAGCACAGACCTTTTTGCTATAGCCTCTCCGCCTATAAGTTTAGTGTCTTGGTTAGAAAACCACCTGCTATTATTCCTAGTGTGTTTAATTGTTTTAGATTTAGAGTTATTGTTTTTTGTAAGTTTAACTGAAATTTCTTTATTCAATTTATAATTCATGGGTGGTATAGACCGAATCTTATACTCTCCTAACCATAAATCATCTAATTTTTGTGTTTCTCCATTCTTTAAAGAAACAACATATAAGGTATCTTCTGGCCCTTCTATAAAAATATCAAACTCTTGATCATTGCTTTTTTCTCCTTTGACATCATTAGTTATTTCAATGGAACCCTTAATAATCTCTACTTCTACTATAAAAGCAAGTGACATATCAATCCGTCTTCCATCTACTTCGCCTGTGATATCAATTCTGTTTTCTATCTGTTCTAATTTATTAAAGCTATCTACTTTAAAGCTTCCATTTATAATTTCTTCTCCTGCTGATTTAAGATTCCCAATTTGCCCATTTAACCCTAAATCATCTGAGACTAAGAGTTCTGCGATATCTAAGTCTCCATTATTATTAAGTATAATTTTATAATTTAATATATCTCCATTTGAAACACTATTATCCAGCATTACTTCTGCTCTTAAAGCTAGCTTCTGAATCTGTATTTCTGTAACTAGTTCTGTTGGTGCTACTGGGGGTGCTATCTCTTCAACTGATTCATTGTTATCTACTTGGTCTTTAGGCGCTTCAGGTGTTTCTGATTTTGTTGGAGTTTCTGGTTTTTCTGGTTTTTCTGGTTTTTCTGGATATACTGGAATTTCTGGTTTAAGTGTTTCTTCTGCTTCTTCCTCAGGTGTTTTCGATTTCTCAAGTGCTTCTGCTTCTTTCTCAGGTGTTTCTGTTTTTGCTTGATCTGCTGAAATATCTGGCTCAACAGGCGGTTCCTCTGTTTTTTCAAGTTCTTCTGACTCATTTCCTTCTATTTCTTGACCTTCATTAATAGAAGTTTCAGCTCCTGTTTCGTCTACAAAATCCTCAGCACTAACAGAAATCCCCATGGATATAGTTATAGCAAAGGATAATATAAAAACTAAAACTATTCTAATTTTTCTCTTCATAGAGGTCACCTCCGACAACTAATTTATGTAACCATTTTGTAACTTTCACTGTTATCTCTTATATACCTAGAGTGATTACTAATTTATTTCGTTTAGATTTCATATTGATTACGCACTTAATTTACACATAAAAAAACCCTTGGAACATTGAAATTCCAAGGATAATCTTATTTAAAATTATTTTATATTTTTTTAAATTTTATGTTTAGAGCTATATTATCATTAGGTTTTTTTGAATCAAAATATATTTTAAATCTATCAATTATGCTTTCAATATCTTCTTCTTTTAAACTGGATAACATTAATAAGAGTTGCTTGTCATTCCACTTTGTTATTACATCACAATTTCTCAGTCGTATATAAATTATATCAAGTAATATAAGCATAGCAGATTTAATATTATCGTCCATCTTTTCAATATAACCAGTTTTTTCAACTGTAATAATACCTAGAAAAACATCATCTTCGATTTGTCTTTGCTTTAATCTCTTTTTAAAGTTATATAAAAATTTAAAATATGAATTATCACAAATAAGCGCCCCTTCTAAATGGTTTGACTCTGCCAATACCTCATCTAAAACGCCTAGACTAATAAATGAATAATTCTTTTCTTCTCTTGACTTAATTTTTTTATATAGATCTTTTAGCCTATTGCTGGGCACCTCCCCAAGATCATTGTACATTTTAGTTGTGAAATATTTATAATGGTTTAATGCATATTGATTTTGCCCTAAATTCACTAAGGATTCAATAAAGAATATGTGGATTCTCTCTTCATAGGGTTTGAAAATTATCGCTTCTTCACAAATAGAAATAATATGATTATTCATAGACTTTTCTTTTAGAACTTGCAAATACTGAATAAGACTATTTACATACAATCTATCTAATCGATTTCTAACTGGTATTAACCAGTCCTTATAACCCAATTCACCCAAGAATTCTCCCTTATAAAGATTAACTCCCCTCTTGCAAATTTCTATAATCTCATCTTTATCTAAGCCTTTATTATGACTATCTATGCAATTCTCCATCTCAATAAAATCCACCCAACAATTTTTTTCAAGCTGAAATACATAGTAGCCATCAATATAAGTGATGGTAAAAAAAGGCTCAATATTGTGTTTTTCAAAATCAATTATATTCCTAAGTCTTGATATTTGAGTCCTTAGCATATTTAAAGGCTCTTTGAAATTCTCCTCTTCGCAAATATCTTCAATTATATTCTCTGGTAAAAGTTTCTTCCCATTAAAAGTAAGGAAATATTTAAAAAGCTTCTTCAACCTCTGCTGGTTTCCAATAGATTGTAATATAGATTTATCGTCGATTCTTATATCAAAATCTCCTAGTGTATAGATTTTAACCATAATGGCACATCCTTTACAGCGATTATAAATAGAATACCCACCATCATATAACATCTACCCTGTGTCAATTAAATGAAACTAATATGTAATCATTTTGAATTTAAAATGATATTCGTTTTAAGCCAATGTAATATAGATGTAATACAATTGTAACCAACTCAAGACACCTTATCTATATAATAAAAGTGATTGTAAAAATGAGAGGAGAAAGTAAGATGAAAGTAAATAAAATAATATTAGCAGGCTTGTTTTCAGCTCTATTACTTATTTCAAGCCCTTTAAATAATAAAACTACCCTAGCAGCAACTTTATCACCAACAATATTAGAAGATAATCATACAACTCCTATAGCATCTGGTCTAGTACACGAGGATATCAGGAGATTTACAGCTGATGGATGGCTTTCTTTAGATGTACTTAGGGTAGATTTAAATGATAACTACACTGAGATAGGCCCTCTTTTTCATCCAGAGGGCTTATCTAAAAGAACTACTGTAAAAGGATTAGTTGAACAAAAAAATGCAGTTGCAGGTATAAATGGCGATTTTTTTAATACAACTCATATACCCACATCTTTAGGTGCACTAATCCATAAGGGTGAGATGATTTCATCTCCAAATAATTTACCAACATTTTATATAACAAATGACAATGAAGCTAAAATTGATTATATGACTAAAAATATGACTATAATTAATAATTCTACCGGAAGACTTTTAACTATCGATACGGTAAATAAATTACATGTAAATTTTGAAACTATTGCACTTTTAAATAAACACTGGGGGAAAAGTTCCATAGGCACTCAATTTAGAGCTGACTTATATGAGGTTTTAATTCAAGATGGGGTGGTTTTAGATAGACATTTTGGTGGGGACCCATTCCCAATACCTCAAAATGATACTGGATTTGTTTTAACATCTAAATCTACAAATTTATTAGACTTTAATATTGGAGATCGAATCTCTTATAGTCTTCAATCTAGTCCAGATTGGCAAAACTTGAAATTTGCAATTGGAGCAGGAGGAATGGTTCTAAGAGAAGGTGTGATTACTAATACAGATGTTCAGATTAAAGGCCTCCACCCAAGGACTGGGCTTGGTATTAGTCAAGATGGAAAAGAGCTTATTCTCGTTACAGTTGATGGTAGAGACCCGTACTTTAAAGGAGTTAGCCAAGAAAGCTTAGGTGCTATATTAAAGAATCTTGGGGCTTATAATGGGGTTAACTTTGATGGTGGCGGCTCAACTATGATGGCTGTTAAACCTATGGGACAAGCAAATGCAGTAGTGGTAAATAAAGCAAGTGAAAATAGGTCTGTTGTAAATGGGGTCGGTGTGTTTTCAAGTGCACCAAGGGGAAATCTTAATAAAATAAGTTTAACTACAAAAAAAGATAATGTTTTTATTGGCAATTCAATTGAATTAGAAATAAAAGCTTATGATGAATTTAACAATATCTTTAATATTAACCTAAATGACATAAACTGGAGCGTTACTGATGACTTAGGTGTTGTTTCAAATGGAGTCTTTATAGCTAATAAAGCTGGTATGGGTACTATAACAGCATGTTATAATAACATTTCTGCTTCTACTCCTATAAGAGTATTAGGATATCCTATTGATGCAAAAATGGATGAGCTAAATAAATCCTCTGAAATAATGGAAGGCGGATTTAAAATAACTGTATATAATGAGCCTGAAATTGAAGGGAACACACTTTTTACTAAGATAGTTTCAACTAGTAGACTTACAAGTTTAACTGAAAGACTTTCCGCTTCGGAAATTGGTATCCAAATGAGTCCTGTAAATGATGCTTTTAAAAATTTGCTAACTCACTCTGAGATAGTTGATGGGACTTCCATCTTTGCGACTTATCAAAAAGGCAGTGTCTACACAATAAATTTACAAGCTGATAGTGTTGGAATTAGGTCGGCTGGAAGCAAGCAATGGGTTGATTTAATAGATAGCTTAAATTCTGTAGAAGAAAAAAATATAATTATTACTATTAGTAAACCTGTGTTTGGAAGCGCTGGATTCTCAGATAAATTAGAAGCAGATTTATTTCAAAACACTTTGGAGAAAGCTCAATTAAAAGGAAAGGATATCTTTGTTATTCAAAACGGGAATGTTAATGATTTGGAAATCAAGGAAGGAATAAGGTATTTTACTTTAAATAGAGGAAAGATTTCAACTCCTGAACAGATGTCTAATTATTCATTTATTGAATTTACAGTAAATGGAGAGGATATAAGCTACCAAAGAGTTTATCCTTATAGCTTAAAATAATATAAGTTCTGCCATTCTAAAAAAATACTACACGAAATTTAAATATCATGTAGTATTTTTATTTTTTAAAATCTTTTAGATTCATGCATTGTTTTTTCTAGTATCGCAATAGAATCTAATGACTTTCCTGTCCCTATTGCAACACATTCTACTGGATCATCAGAAACTCTTGTGGTAATGCCGGTTCTCTCGTAAATAAGCTTATCCAGCCCATTAAGCAAAGCTCCACCACCTGTTAAGTACATACCTGCACCACTAATATCAGAGGAAAGTTCAGGCGCTGTTTTTTCAAGGACCTCGTGGATAGCTTTAATAATTTCATTTACAGGCTCATACAGAGCTTCTAACATATCATTTGAGGAAACTGTGACATTTAAAGGTAGTCCTGTTAAGAGATTCCTACCTTTAATCTCCATAAATTTTTCTTCTTCAAATGGATATGCACATCCAATCTGGACCTTTAGGCTTTCAGCTGACCGCTCACCAATCATCATATTGTATTTTTTTCGTATATACCTAGTTATTGCTTCATCCATCTCATCTCCAGCAGTTTTAATTGATTTGCTAACTACAATTCCACCCAATGAAATGACTGCAACATCTGAAGTACCTCCACCGACATCTACAATCATATTCCCATCTGGTTGAGTGATATCTAAGCCTGCGCCAATGGCTGCAGCAATAGGTTCCTCTATAAGATAGGTTTTTCTTGCCCCAGCCTCGTTACTAGCTTCTATTACTGCTCTTTTTTCAACTTCGGTAATTCCACTTGGAACACATATAATTATTCTTGGCTTAAAAAGCATATTGCCTAAAGCTTTTTTTATAAAATACTTTAACATTCTTTCTGTAATACTGTAATCCGAAATAACTCCATCTTTCAAAGGTCTTATTGCAACTATATTCCCTGGAGTTCTACCTAGCATGTTTCTAGCCTCTTCACCCACGGCCAAAAATTTATTTGTATAATTATCAATAGCTACTACTGATGGTTCCTTTAAAACTATTCCCTTCCCCTTAACATAGACCAATACAGTAGCTGTACCAAGGTCAATGCCAACATCAGCCCTAAATGCGCACATGTTTTCCCTCCTTTGCGGGATATTTGTTTATTAATCTGTAAATGTCTTACGATAGATCTTTGCACCTAAGCTTGTAAACTTTGCTTCTATTCCATCATAACCCCTATCTATATGGTAAACATTTTCTATTTCTGTAGTTCCATCAGCTACCAAACCAGCTAAAACCAATGCTGCCCCTGCTCTTAAATCAGAGGCTTTAACCTGAGCTCCTTTTAAACTTTTAACTCCTTTTAAAATAGCAGCGCGATCGTCAATTGTGATATCAGCACCCATCTTTATAAGCTCATTTGCATGCATAAAACGATTTTCAAAAACTGTCTCCATTACTTTACTATCTCCTTCAAGTATAGCCATTAAAGCCATAAATTGCGCTTGCATATCTGTAGGAAAGCCAGGATAAGGTAGAGTTTTAATGGAAATTGCATTAAGTTTGTTTTTAGCTATAACTCTAATGCTATCGATACCTTCTTCTATTTCACATCCAGCTTCTTTTAATTTTGCTGTTATAGGCTTTAGGTGGTTATTGATAACATTATCAACTATTACATCTCCGCCAGTAATTGCTGCTGCAACCATAAATGTGCCTGCCTCTATCCTATCAGGTATTATTGAGTGTACTGCTCCACCGAGCTTTTTTACACCTTTTATTTTAATTGTTGATGTTCCAGCACCTCTTATATCTGCACCAAGCTTATTTAAAAAGTTAGATAAATCTACTATTTCAGGCTCCATTGCTGCATTATCTATTATGGTTTCACCCTGGGCCATAGTTGCAGCCATCATAATATTTTCAGTTGCTCCAACTGAAGGAAAGTCCAAATAAATTATATCGCCTACCAAATTTTCAACATTTGCTTCTATATTGCTTTCATCTACCACAATATTTGCGCCTAATGCCCTAAATCCTTTTAAGTGAAGATCTATAGGTCTGGTGCCAATTGCACATCCTCCCGGTAATGAATTCTTAGTCTTACCCATCCTAGTTAATAGAGGTCCCATAACAAGAAATGATGCCCTCATTTTACTCATAAGCTCATAACTTGTTTGGTGGCCGTTTACATCTGCAGAATTTATTTTAATGATATTTTTATCTAAGTATTCAACTTTGCTCCCTAAAGAGAGCAAAACTTCACACATCAATTGGACATCTTTTAACTTTGGTACATCTTCTAAAATTATATCTTCCGTTCCCAAAAGTGATGCCGCAAGTATTGGTAGCGCAGCATTTTTTGCTCCACTCACCCTAACAGTACCCCTTAATGGAGGACTTTTCTCCACTAAAATTTTATCCAAAAAAATCTCCCCCTATATACTCAAATCGGGTATTATAAGCTATTATTTTTTATATTATGTATGTATACATAATCACTCAAATAATTCCCATTAACTTCTATATTATATCATCTATAACTGTCTTTTGCATTAAAAAATAAAACACTCTCTTTTAACTCTCTTTTAAAAGAGAGCAAAGAGAGTTTTTTGAGATAATATATTAGTTTAAACCTTGTTTTTTAAGTTCATTTACAATTACATCTACTATTATTTCTGCTGCTCTTCCATCGCCATACGGGTTTACTGCTTTTGCCATTTTTTCATACTCTGCATTGTCTTCAAGTAGTTTTACCAAGTTCTTATAAATATCCTTATATTCAGTTCCAACAAGTTTTGCGGTTCCAGCGGTGATTCCCTCGGGTCTTTCTGTCTCTTCTCTAACTACCAAAACAGGCTTTGCAAGCGCTGGTGCTTCTTCTTGAAGGCCACCAGAATCAGTTACAGTCAAGTAAGCCCTTGCCATTATATTTGTAAAAGGAGCATAATCTAGTGGTTCAGTTAACATCACTTTAGGATTATTTTTAAATACTCCATTCGCAATCTCTCTTACCTTAGGATTTAAGTGAACTGGAAAAACTACAAGTACATCTTCAAATAACTCTATAGCATCTTTTACTGCATTAAATATATTTTCCATAGGCTTTCCAAGGTTTTCTCTTCTATGGCTTGTTAAAAGAATCAGCCTTTTATTCTTAAAATCTATGTTGTTAAGCCTATTATCTTGAAATATGTAATCTTCTTTAACTGCATATTTAAGAGCATCTATAACAGTGTTACCAGTAATAAATATCTTCTCTTTTGGATAGCCTTCTTTTAAAAGGTTATCTCTATTTGCTTTTGTAGGAGCAAAATGAAAATCCGAAACAACTCCTGTAAGCTTTCTATTTGCTTCCTCAGGGTATGGCGAATAGAGGTTGCCACTTCTTAATCCCGCTTCAACATGACCGATTCTAACCTTTTGATAAAATGCAGCTAAAGCTCCAGCAAATACAGTTGTTGTATCACCTTGAACAAGTAGAATATCAGGCTTTTCTTTTTTTATAACATCCTCTAAACCCTTTAAAGCATTTGTTGTAATATCTGTCAATGTTTGTCCAGGTTTAAAAATATCAAGATCATAATCAGGTTCTATTTCAAATAGATTTATAACCTGATCTAACATTTCTCTGTGTTGAGCTGTTATACAAATTACCTGGTCAAGATCAGGCCTTTTATCTATAGCTTTTATAATAGGTGCCATTTTTACACCTTCTGGTCTTGTTCCAAATACTGTCATTATTTTCATTTCTGGTCTTCCTCCTCTTTGCTCTTTGATGAAAACATCCCTAATCTAAACGCAAAAAATAGGGCAACTACAAGTAATATGGCTGACATCCATACAGCCTGTGAACTATTTACTTTTGATATTAGGACTGCAAATAAACCGAAAACTCCTGAAATTGCATAAAGAATCAAAACAGTTTTTTTCTGTGTAAAGCCTTTTTCTAGTAATTTATGGTGAAGATGGCTTTTATCTGCCGTCATTATTGATTGGCCTTTAGAAACTCTTCTAAATATCGCAAACGTTGTATCAAAAATAGGCACCCCTAATATAATTATTGGTATAATCATAGCTATTGTAGCAACGCTTTTTAAAGCACCTTCAATAGATATAATCGCCAGCATATAACCTAAAAATAAGGAGCCTGTATCTCCCATAAATATTTTTGCAGGGTTAAAATTATAAGGCAAAAAACCCAAACATGCCCCTGCCACAAGTGCTGCTAAGACCTCAATAAAACCTAGTTCCATTTTCAGTGCTACTAGCATAAAGGAAAAGCTAGATATAAAGGCGACTCCACCTGCAAGGCCATCAAGCCCATCTATAAGATTAAGTGTATTAGTAATCCCTACTATCCAAAATATTGTGATTGGTATAGTAAACCAACTCAATCCAAAACCAGTAGATCCTAGTACAAATGGATTTGTAATGTTCTGTATGCTTATCCCACCCCAAATTGCAATAGCTGCTGCAAGTATCTGGTAAAATAGTTTTTCCTTAGGTGTTGTTCCCCTTATATCATCTTTAATACCCGATATTAATATTAAAGTTGCACCAATTAAAATCGCTATAAATTTTTTATCTTTTGGCAAAAACAATACCATGCCTATTACAACTGCTATGTACATAGCTAAACCACCCATAAGTGGCATAGCTACCCTATGGACTCGTCTTTCATCTTTTGGGACATCCATAGCCCCTATCCTCTTTGCAAATTTTATTACTAATGGTGTTAAAATCAAAGCCATTAAAAACGCCAGTAAAAATGGAAGTAAAACTCTTTGCATAATAAAGTCTCCTAAGCTAGTAATATATTGATAATATCCAACTCTTTATTGTAAGTCAAATGAAAAGAGCAGCAAAAAACTGCTCTGTAAGTTTACTTGGTTCCAAATAATCTATCACCTGCATCTCCTAAGCCAGGGACAATATAAGCATGTTCATCTAATTTTTCATCAAGTGCCGCTAGGTAAATATCAACATCTGGAGCAGCTTTTTGTACTGCCTCTACGCCTTGTGGAGCTCCTATCAAACATACAAGTTTTATATTTTTTGATCCACTCTTTTTTAGAAAATTAATGGCTGCGATGGCTGAACCTCCTGTGGCTAGCATTGGATCTAAAACTATTAAATCTCTATCTGCTACATCCATTGGAAGCTTGCAATAATACTCAACAGGCATCAGTGTTTCTGGATTCCTGTATAATCCTATATGTCCAACTTTTGCAGCTGGGATAAGGTTTAACATTCCATCAACCATTCCAAGACCAGCCCTTAATATAGGAACAAGTCCTACTTTCTTGCCAGATATAACTGGGGATATCATCTTTGTTATAGGTGTTTCTATTTCAATATCCTCTAAGGGGAAGTCCCTTGTTACTTCATATGCCATCAATGTCGAAAGCTCCTTAACCAATTCTCTAAAATCTTTAGAACCTGTTTTTATATCTCGTATCATAGTAATTTTATGTTTGATAAGTGGATGATCCATTAAGACTAGTTTTGACATAAAAGCTCTCCCTTCAATTTTTGTCTTTAATATTATACCATAAAACTATCTTCAATTTCACTAATTTTATCAACTCGTCTTTTATGTCTTCCTAATTCAAAATCTGAATTTAGATATGCATCCAAAATTTCCTTAGCTAAACCGCCCCCAAGAACCCTACCTCCAAATGCTATCATATTTGCATTGTTATGGGCTCTACTCATTTTCGCTGAATAGACATCTCCACATAAGGCACACCTTATACCCCTTACTTTATTTGCAGAAATAGAGATGCCTATTCCAGTACCACATATAACTACACCTCTTTCCACATCACCATTTACAACTGCTTTTGCAACTGCTTCACCGTAATCTGGATAATCTACTGATTCAGTATTATATGTGCCAAAATCTACTACCTCAATTCCTTTTTCTTCCATGAAATCTATCAATTCTTCCTTTAAATTAAAGCCCCCATGGTCACTTCCAATTCCTATTTTCACTAGATCTCCTCCTCGTATATTTTATCTAAAAGTGCAAATATCGCATCTTCTAATTGTATCTTTACCCTTTCATATTCTTCTATAGGCCCACCGAATGGATCTTCTACATCTTTATCTTCATACTCTGTATAGGCTAGTAGTAGATGGATTTTTGATTTTGCTCTAGGGTATGTTTTATAAAGCATATTTAAATGAGATTTTGTCATTACAAGAACCAATTCAGCCCAATCTATTAATTCCCCTGTAAGTATCTTAGATTGGTGGTTTTTTATATATGCATTATCAACTGTTTTTATGGCGTTTAAACTTGGTGCTTGCCCTTGAGTTGCAAATACACCAGCAGAATCAACTTCAATATCTAAAGCTCTCTCTACTGCTATCTCTTTTAATATTGCTTCAGCCATTGGGCTCCTACAAGTATTTCCTGTACAAACAAATAACACCCGCATAAGAAACCTCCTATACATAGACTTTATTCCCGCCTGATGCCTTTTCTAATCTATTCATAATTGCCATTCCAATGTTCTCTTCATCTATACCCTCACAAAGGATAATATCCACATCTAATTTATCGAGTTTTCTAAGGGCATGGAAAAGTCCATGGGCAATTTTACCTTTATCTTTTTCAGATCCCATTAGGATTGTTGTATAGTCTTTAAAGTGCTTTTTATTTTCATCAAAAGCTAAGATCCCAACATTTCTTGATAATTCTTTTTCTTTAATAGCCCTATCTAAAATTTCTTTAACACGATTTTCTCTTTTGCCAATATAAAGAACCATCTCTGCTTTTGGAGAATAATGGCGATACTTTTGTCCTGGCGATTTTGGAATTAGGATCTTTCCATCTTTTCTAAATAGTGCTGGATCGATTTCTACATTTGCTAGCTCTTCTCTTATCTGTTCAATTGTTATTCCACCTGGTCGCAGGATCATAGGAATTTTTCCAGTTAGGTCAATAACTGTTGATTCAAGCCCAACCCCTGTTTCACCACCATCTAAAATAAAAGAAATTTTCCCATCCATATCTTCTATAACATGTTCTGCTCTTGTTGGTGATGGCCTACCTGATGTGTTTGCAGAAGGTGCTGCAATAGGTGTATTTGATTCTTTAATAAGGGCTAATGCTAGTGGATGACTAGGCATACGTACTGCAACACTGTCTAGTCCCGCTGTTATAATCTGAGGAACTAGTTTGCTTTTTTTTAAAACTATAGTTAATGGGCCTGGCCAAAAGCTTTGGATTAAAATATAGGCTTCTTTTGAAATTTCCGTTACAAGCCTCTCTAGCATAGTTATTGAATCTACATGTAAAATAATCGGATTATCTGAGGGCCTTCCCTTTGCTCGATATACCTTTTTCACAGCTTCTTCATTTAGTCCATCTGCACCAAGTCCATAAACAGTTTCAGTTGGGAAGGCGACAAGTTCGCCCTCTTTTATAGCTTGGCTGGCTTGTATGATTAAGCCTATATCTTTTTTCACATCTGTTATCTTTTCAATTCTAGTTATCATTCGATATCCTCTCTACAATTAGATAAAATTAAAAGAGGGTTTCCCCTCTTAGCTGATTTCCTGCATTTTTTCTGCTTGGTCTGATGTGATTAAAGCATCAATCATTTCATCAAGATCTCCATCTACAAAGTCATTCAACTTATACAGAGTAAGGTTAATTCTATGATCAGTAACACGACCTTGTGGAAAATTATATGTTCTAATCCTCTCAGATCTATCCCCTGTGCCAACTTGGCCTTTTTTCATTTGAGCAAGCTCTTTGTTTTGTTCTTGAAGCTTTAAATCATATAGTTTGGACTTTAAAATCTTAAGCGCCTTATCCTTATTCTTTAATTGGCTTTTTTCATCCTGGCAAGAAACTACTATCCCTGTTGGAATATGTGTCATTCTTACAGCAGAGTCGGTTGTGTTTACAGACTGACCACCATTTCCTGATGATCTAAATACATCTACCCTTAAATCTCCTGGGGCTATATCAATATCTATATCTTCTGCCTCTGGCAAAACTGCAACAGTAACAGTGGATGTGTGAATTCTACCACTTGATTCAGTCTCAGGTACCCTTTGAACCCTGTGAACTCCTGACTCATATTTTAACCTGCTATATGCACCTTTTCCTTTTATCATAAATATTACTTCCTTATAACCACCAATTCCAATTTCATTGGTGTTCATAATATCAACTTTCCAGTTATTTCTTTCAGCATACCTTAAAAACATACGGAATAAAACTCCTGCAAATAATGCTGCTTCATCACCGCCTGCCCCACCACGAATTTCAACTATAACATTTTTATGGTCATTGGGATCTGTTGGAATAAGCATAACCCTAATCTCTTCTTCGATTTCAGATGCATTTTCTTCAAGAACTCTAACTTCTTCTTTGACCATTTCTTTCATATCTTCTTCAAGTTTATCGTAAAGCATTGTTTTAGCATCCTCAAGCTCAGATAAGACTCTAGTATATTCTTTATATTTTTCAACTATTGGCTCTATATCAGA
>CAZRXS010000030.1:0-16412 GCA_964604145.1 uncultured Gudongella sp.
TTTGGTTTTATTCAAAGTTCTCACACTATTTAGTTATCATTGTTCAGTGCCACCTTAATCTTAAGGCGACTTAATTAGTATAACATCTATACTAGTTTAGAGTCAACCAATTTTTAAAAGTCTTTTTAAAATCTTTTTAAAATTTTTCCAAGTTTTTAATTACTTGTTTTGCTGACTTTTTAAATATTACCATCTTTTATACTTAAAGTCAACGGCTTTTAAGAAAGTTTCCTCATGATATAATTATACCATGAATTGCTATGAAATACAAGCTAGAATGTTGATTATTAGAGGTTCCCCCAGGTTGTAAATTTATTATGGGGGCAATCTCATATAAGTCTATCAAATTAATCTACAACGAAAAATAAATATTTTATAAGCCTATTTTATTAGTTGCTCTCACTTAAATATCTTGAAACTATATTCCCTAAAGCTATAGAATATAGTTTTGTTTTTTTATCATCAGCTCTTGAAACTAAAACCACTGGTGCCTTCGCTCCCATTATTACACCTGCACCTGTACCTCCTGCTAAATATGTGATTGCTTTCCCTATTCCATTTCCCATTTCTATATTAGCTACTAATAAAATATCTGCATCTCCAACAACACAGTTATGAATCCCTTTCTTATCAGCTGCATCCTTAGAAAGTGCTAAATCGAGTGCAAGTGGTCCTTCTACCAAAACTTCTTTCCCAAAGCCACCTTCTTTTGAATATGTTTTTAACTTATCAGCATCTACTGTAGCTTTCATCTTAGGATTTACTTTCTCATTTGCTGCAAGTAATGCAACCTTTATTTTCGCATTTCCCATGGCTTTAGCTACTAAAACAGCATTGTCCAATATTTTTATCTTTTCTTCAAGGTTTGGTTCTAAATTCACTCCTCCATCTGTTAAATATAAAAATTTATGATAGCTTGATACTTCATATACCATAACATGGCTAATAAGACTTTCTGTCCTAAGTCCCCATTCCTTATTTAAAACTGCCTTCATTAAAGTAGAGGTATCCACTAGACCTTTCATTATAAAGTCAGCTTTCCCACCACTTACCATCTTTACCCCTAACTCAGCTGCTTTGATAAAATCAGGCTCATCTATAAACTCGTATTCGTCAATATCTAAAGCTAACTTTTGTACAATTTGCAACGTTGCCTTCTTATCACCGATTAATATTGGTTCTATTATTCCAAGTTTTGTGCTTTCAATAACTGATTCTATAACATCTTCATCTTGACATGCTACAACTACTAGTTTCATTTTCTTATCCCTGTTTTTTAATAAATCCTCCAAAGTTTTAATCATATTGCCCCCTTTTATCTTAATTGTTGTTATTGAAATATTTTTTTAGGACCTCTAATTGATTGTTAATATTCTCATCTTCAGGATTTAGGGAATTAGCTTTTGAAATGTCAGCATAACCTTTATCCATTTGTCCTATATTTAAATAACCCAGACCTTTATTAAAATACAATCTATAATCTTCATCATTTTTTTCAAGACCTTTGGCAAATACTTCTATAGCTCCTAAGAAATCTTCTTCATTAAAATACGCTATTCCTAGCTCATTGTAAATATCTAAATTGAGTGGGTTTAATTCTAAGGCGGTTTCAAAATATTCTATTGCAGCTTGGTTATCTCCAAAACCTCTATAAGCCATCCCTAAAAGATAATATATTTTCCAATCAGCTTTAAATTTAGCTGTCATATTTACGAGTGTTTCAATAGCTTTTGAATAATTTAAATTTGATAAGTAGATTTCAGTCAATTCTATGCCATAATCATATTCTATATTTTCAAGTTCTATTCTTATTTCATCTTTTCTCGATAAATCAGGGTCTAACAATAAGCTCTTCTCCCAAGTTAACTTTGCCTTAATATATTGCTCATAAAATTTATAATGAAAACCCAACTTATAATATGAAAGATAGAATTTAGGATCAGTATTTAGTATCTCTTCTAATATTTTCGTAGATTCTTCTAAAAAACTATTGCCTTCATCTAGCTTTTCTTTTAAAAATTTATCTTTACTTAAAGATTCTAGAACCAGTGCATAATAGAACAACCCTTCCACAGAGCCAAAAATATTATTGTAAGCCCTAAAATAAAGGCCACTTTTTTCTAGGTTTTTTTTCTCAAATGCATTTATAGCTCTTGTAAAAATTACTTTATCTATATCTTTACTATAAGCTTCTAGTATTTTTTTATACTCTTCTGCATGTATAAAATCTACATCTGCACCCAACAAGTAAATTATACCTTCTATAATCTTTTCTATGCTAATTTCATTTTTAGCTTCTATGGAACTTAATTCACTTAGTAGATTATCTGTTATTACTGGTAGAGGTAGTGAAGAATCTATTAAGTAATCATTTAATGAGATTTCCGCACCATCTTTTAATTGAACAAAGCTAATATTTTTAACTTTCTCGCTAAAATACTTTTTATCTAGTCCCATATCATCCCTACAACTTTCTCATAAATTGTCTTTTCCTAGCAGTTGAACCTGACAAAATCTTATAGAGATGTCCTCTATATATCATTATTATAGATATCAAAACAGCAGTAATAACATAGGTTAATATACCACCCCTTATTCTAAATAAAAGTATACGAAGTCCAAAAGATCTAAAAGACAAAGTCAATAGTATAACTAGAAATATAAAATTTGGAACTAGCCAGTTAAACCAATTTTCTTTTATAAACTCGATACTGTATTGGACACTTTCCCATGTATCCAATGATTTAATATAAATTGTCTCTGGTAAAGGATTTAAAAATATCAATCCACCTATATAAATAATCGCACTTAGCCAAATAATACCAGAACCAATTAAATTAGATAATAGGCTTAAAATAAGATTCAATATAAAGATTAGAAATATTACCCCATATATCTTCCATAGATAATAAGTAAAGCCATTTTTTATATCCCTAATTCTAAATCTTCCATAATTTAAAACATTTTGTAATACAAACAGATAACTTGAAATTATTGCACTTTCAACTATAACTGTGATTATTCCCCCAAATATTCCAATTGGCCCACTTAATAATAATCCCAAGAGGAGAAATGCGCCCATTCCGATTAAAGAATATAAAAAGCCCATTAAAAGAATTTGCCAGTTGCTAATAATGGTGTTTTTAGTTTTTGTAAACACCTCTTTATTTACCAATATAAAATCATTTATCATATATTCTATTAATCCTCCCTAGATAATCCGTTACATCATAAGTCTTCGACCTATTTATAACACCGTCTTTATAATAAAATAATACAAACCTATCTTCTTTTACTATATTCTTATAATTACTTTCTACCGCTCTAATAATATCATAAGAGAAATAAGAAATACTTGTCCTTAGAAGTATTTTTTTAGTAGCTGTATCTTTTTTCTTCTCTAAAATATTATCTAATAAATTCTCATCTTTTAGCAACTTGTGTATATCCTTATTATCTATTTGTTTTTTGGATTCAATCTCTTTTGGGATTCCCTTCTTATAATTATTACTTAAATAATCAAATCTTAGTATATCAGAAAAAAATTCAAAATTTGGCAAGTTTTTATATAAAAAGTAATCTAGAAAAATAGAATATAGTGTATCTCTTTTATGTGAAACTTTAAATAATCCGCTTTTATCCCAATAATCTGCAAAATCCTCATAGAAAAGGAAAGCACTCTGGAAGTGATTCTTTATTATAAAATCCAAGCTATTTTCAAAATAAGCTTCATTATAATATTTTTCTACAATATACTCAATATCTTTAAGCTTTAATAACTCCGCATAGGATATATAGGAACTCTCTAAAACTTCATAAGGAGCTTTATCCAAAAATTTATAACCATATTTTTCTGATATCTGTCTTATTTCTGAACCCTTAAGTAGCTTTAAAAAACCTAACTGTATCTTCTCAGGCCTAGTTTCATAAACACTATTAAATGATCTTGAAAAACTCTTATAATCCTCATATGGCAATCCTGCTATTAAATCTAAATGTTGATGAATATTTTTAAAAGATTTTATCCTAATACTTACTTTTTTTAAATATTCTATATCTGTTGTTCTTCCAATTGCTTCTATCGTCTCTGGGTTTGTAGATTGAACGCCTATTTCAAATTGAAATAATCCTTCTTTTATATCTTTTAGAAACTCTAGTTGCTCATTGTCTATTAAATGAGCTGTAAGCTCAAAATGAAAATTTATTCCCTTTGGATCTCTATTAACAATATGTTCCATAATAGCTTTAGAAAATTCTTTATTTGCATTAAAAGTCCTATCCACAAATTTAACTTGTTTTACCCCTGCATCTATAAGTCTATCTAAATCATCCTTTACTCTTTCTATATCCATATATCTAACCCCTCTTATCGTAGAGGATAGACAGAATTTACAATTAAATGGACAGCCCCTAGAACTTTCATAATATACAATTTTGTTCTTAAATTCATCTCCTGGGTTTATATACGGGGATGGGATTTTATTTATGTCTCCTATTAAAGGACGGGGTGTATTTACTTTTATTTCTTCCCCGTATCTGAAAGCCAACCCTTTGATTTCATCTAGTGGTCGCCTTTGCATTAACTCTTTATAAGTCTCTTCCCCTTCGCCAGCTATTATAAAATCAATACTAGGATTGTTTTGTAAGGTCTCATAACTATTATATGAAACCTCAGGGCCACCTAATAGAATTTTTAAATCTGGAATTACTATCTTAAGCCTCTCTGCAAGCTCTAGTATTTCATTTACATTCCATATATAAGTAGAAAATCCTATTAATTCTGGCTTCATCTTATACAGTTCTCCAGTAATTTTATCTAAGTTTTGGTTGATAGTAAATTCAACTAACTTCACATCTGTGATATCTCTTACATATTCTTTTAAATATCTGATCGCAAGATTTGAATGAATATATTTAGAATTAAGTGTGCTTAGAACTACATTCATCTTAATTTTCCTCTCTTTATTCTTTTACCATACCCATTTTATCGCAAAATCTATTAAAGACCAATAGTATTTCATAAATCTCTATTGAATATCTTCCTGAAAGGATATAGAATAAACTTTATAAGATAAGAAAGGGGACTTAGAATGAAGCATTTTGATTTTGATAAAATATCTATTCAAGAAATGTCAAAAGATGATATGTTACTTATTATAGAAGCTTTAGAATATACCGGCAAACAATCTAAGATACAAGAATTCCTTTCACTTAGAGATAATATATTAGAGGAGCTTTCTTCATTAGCAGAATTGACAACTGATGATTTTTTAAGATTTTTAAAAGAAGAGACCTTATCTTAGGATAAGGCCTTTTTTATTACATTTTATTTGGTGCCTCTATTCCCAATAACGATAGACCTACTTTTATAACTGTCTTAGTTGCATATACCAATGCTAGTCGTGCATTTTTTGTTTTTTCATCCTCCACTATTATTTGCTTGCTATTGTAAAATGTATTAAAAGCTTTTGCTATTTCTACTATTTGTCTTGTTATAAAAAAAGGTTCATTTTTCTCCATGGAGCTTATTATGATATTCGGAAAGTCATAAATCATCCTAATTATATTGATTTCTTCTTCTCCACTTAATTCGTGGAATAAAATTTCATTAGTTTCTTTAAATTCACCTTTTTCTAAAAGAGAATTTGCTCTAGCATGAGTATATTGTACATATGGCCCAGTTTCACCTTCAAAACTCAATGTTTTTTCCCAGTTAAATGTATAATCTTTAATCCTTTGATTAAATAATTCTTGGAATAAAATTGCTCCTATACCAATCTGCTTTGCAACATTCTCCTTATTCTCAAGTTCTGGGTTCCTTTCTTCAATTATTTTTCTAGTACTTTCAATTGCTTTGTTTAACACATCTTCTAAAAATACTACTCTTCCTTTTCTTGTGGAAAGTGTACCTTCTTCAAGACTTACCATCCCAAAAGGAACGTGGATGCAATCCTTAGCCCATTCATAACCCATAAGCTCAACTATTTTGATCCAAGCCTTGAAATGAAGATTTTGTTGGGATCCAACCACATATATATTTTTATAAAAGTCATAATGTTCTTTTCTATAAAGCGCTGCTGCAACATCTCTTGTTGTGTATAGAGTTGATCCGTCTTTTTTCATAATAAGAGCAGGTGGCATATCGTATTCTTCTAAATCAACTATTAAAGCCCCTTCGGATTCTTTTACTATTCCTTTTTCTTTCATTTCTTCTAATGCTCTGGGCATTTTATCTGAATAAAAACTTTCTCCAGCAAATGAATCAAAGCTAATGTTTAATAAGTCATAAACACGATTAAATTCTTTTAAACTTATCTCTCTAATCCATTCCCATAATTCCAAAGCTTCAGGATCTTTATTTTCTAATTTCTTAAACCAATTTCTGGCTTCATCTCTTAATGTTTCATCCTTGTCGGCTTCATCATTGAATTTAATATAAAGAGCTAATAATTCTTTAATTGGATTTTGTTCTATTATTCCTCTATCTCCCCATTTTTTATATGCTGTAATTAGCATACCAAACTGGGTACCGTAGTCACCTAGGTGATTGATTTTTACAACATCAAAACCTAAAAAATCATAAATTTTAGCAAGCGAATTTCCAATCACAGTAGTTCTAATATGACCTATGTGGAAGGGTTTAGCAATATTAGGGGATGAAAATTCCACTAATACTTTCCTATTGTCTCCCAAATTTGAAGAACCATACCTATCTTTTTTTTCAAATACATCTTCTATAACTGATTTAGCTAACATTTCTCTGTTTATAAAAAAATTAATATATGAACCTTTTGCTTGAATACTCGTAAATAACTCTGATTTAGAAAATTTTTCTGCTAACTCTTCCGCTATTAAATTTGGTGACTTTCTAAATTCTTTTGCTAATTTAAAAGTAGGAAAAGCATAGTCTCCCATATCATAAGTTGGTGGTATTTCTACTAATTCATTAATTGAATCCCTGTCTAAAAAATTGACAGCTTTGCTGATTATATCAACTACATTACTTCTAAAATCTATCATTTACACCCCTCCAATAAATATACTAGATTGTCTATTTTAATTCCACTACTGTTACACCATCCCCACCTTCGCCATATTTACCGGCTCTGATAGATTTAATATGCTTGTGTTTTTTTAAAAAAGGAGTAATTCCTTCCTTTAATGCACCTGTTCCTTTACCATGAATAATATATACTTCTTTTAAACCACTTATATAGGCATCATCAAGATACTTATCTGTCTCTAGTATTCCTTCTTCAATATTTAGGCCCCGCAGATCTATTTCTTGCTTTATTGTTTTAGATTTTAGAGAGGATAAAGATTTTGTATTAGCAATATTTATGTCTTTCTCTTTTAAATCAGTCCTTCTAAGGCTTGATAGTTTAGCATTCACTTTCATAATGCCAACTTGAACTTCCACATTGCCCTTTTCATCTGGAGCTGTTATAACTGTTCCTTTTTGATTTAATGACAAAAGCTCAACTGCCTCCCCAGGCTTAAGGTCTTTAGGCGGTTTCTTTGACTTTACATTTATGAGTCCACCACTAGCTTCTCGGTCTCTTTTGTTTACTTCTTTTTTTAGCATCTCTTGAGCTTGCTGAAGCCTTCTGCTGCTATCTTTGTCTATATTCTGCGAAATATCTCTAATTTCATCTATTATCAATTCTGCATTATCTTTGGCATTTCTCAGTATTTGCCTTGCTTCTTCCTTTGCTTTTTGTATTGTTTTTTCTCGCAAAGTATTCATTTTGGATTTCTCAAGTTCAAGATCCTTCTTAAGCTTTTCTATCTCTAATTTAACTCTCTGGGATTCTAATTTATTTTCTTCTGCCATTCTTCTATCTTGATCTAGTGCTTGTAGCACATCCTCAAAAGCAATATTTTCTTTTGAAATAAGAGCTCTAGCCTCATCGATTATATAATCACTTAATCCCAGTCTTTTGGATATTTCAAATGCATTTGACTTTCCAGGCACACCAATTAAAAGCTTATATGTGGGACTCAAAGTTTCTACATCAAATTCTACAGATGCATTTTTTACTTTATCATTTGTTAAAGCGTAAATTTTCAATTGACTATAATGTGTCGTTGCTATTGTCCTTATATTCTTTTCTTTTAAATTATCTAGAATAGACATGGCAAGAGCAGCCCCTTCTGTTGGGTCGGTTCCAGCTCCGAGTTCATCAAAAAGCACTAAACTATTGTCTTTTACTTTTTTGAGTATCTGAACAATATTTGTCATATGAGATGAAAATGTTGATAAGCTTTGTTCTATACTTTGCTCATCGCCAATATCAGCATAAACTTTATCAAAAACAGCTAACTCAGAGTTATGATCCGCTGGTATATGGAGCCCACTTTGTCCCATAATTGTAAGTAGACCAACGGTTTTTAATGTTACTGTCTTCCCACCTGTATTTGGTCCAGTTATTATAAGAGTATTGAAATCATTGCCTAAATACAGACTTATTGGGACCACATTTTCACCTAATAAAGGATGTCTCGCATTTTTTAAATTAATATAACCCCTACTATTTAATACTGGTTTGCTCGCATTCATATCTAGAGCAAGTCTACCCTTAGCAAATACAAAGTCTAGTCTGGTCAATAAAAGCTCATTATTTCTTATCCCTTCAGCTTCATTTGCTACTAGGCCAGAAAGATATATTAGAATTCTGTCAATCTCATCCCTTTCTTGTATCTCCAACTCTTTTAATTGATTATTTAATTCAACAATAGCCATTGGTTCTATAAAAGCTGTTGCACCACTAGAAGACATATCATGAACCAAGCCAGGCACACTTGCCCGATTTTCATTTTTTACTGGCAAAACATATCTTCCTTGCCTAATTGTAACAATGCTTTCTTGCAAGTACTTTTGATAAGTTTTTGAAGTAATCATAGAATCTAATTTGTCTTTTATAGCTTCGTTTTTAATTCTAATTTGTCTTCTAATACTCTTTAAGAGGCTACTTGCATTATCTGATATTTCATTTTCTGAAATTATTGCAGTTTCTATTTCATCTTCTATAGATTTATAAGCATTTAAATCTCTAGCCATCTCCTGTATTATTGGATAGTCAATATCACTATCATCTTCAATAAGTTTTAAATAGTTTTTAAAAGCTCTTGCTGTCCTTAAAGATTCTTTTATTTTTAAAAGACTTCCTGGATAAAGCATCCCTCCAAGTTCAGCCCTTTTAATGTCGTTTTTTAAAGGATACAATCCATAAATAGGTGGTGGCCCTCTTTTTATAAGTAGAGTGAGGGCTTCTCCAGTCTCATTTTGTAAAAATTCCACTTCTTTTTGACTGTTAGTATAAGAAAGTTCATTTGTTAATTCTCGTGCCATATCTGATACGGCTTTTTCAGCAAGCATATCTTTTATTTTATTAAATTCTAATACACGTAAGGTTTTTGAATTCATTTTATCACCTCTTAAATAAAGATATAAAAACACTTCCAATATTTCTTCATTATCAAAACTGGAAGCAGGTAAAGCTACTTATTATGTTCTTGAACTAATCTCTAATGTTTCTTTAAGTTGCTTCCTTAGTTCTATAATCTCAATTTGGGTTTTAAACTGCTTGTCTTTATAATTTGCTATTTCATTTTTATATTGCTCGATATCCTTATCTTTTTTCTTTACATCTTCCTCAAGTCTATTTATATCACTAAATAATTCCTCTTTAGAGATTTTAATTTTAATTACTTCATCACTATAGTCTATATTTTTTTGTTCTAATTCTCTGATCTTAATATTCGCATTTTGAATTTCTTTTTTTATTAGCTCATACTTTTCTAAAGGCTCTTTTGCCTGTTTTTCTAAATCTTTATGCTCTTTATTAACACTAAATAATTCATCAGCTATATTAAAAGCCGCTAAAGTAGCTGTCATTACTGGGCTTAACCTACGATTCTTTGTGGCCAGTTCTTTTATATTTTTATCAACATATCTTGCGAGTTCTCTAATATAATCTTCGTTACCTGAGCCAACTACAGTAAAATTTCGACCATCAATCATTACATCTATTTTCTTTTTCTCTGTCATGACTACCCTCCTTATTTATCCATGGTTTGATTTTCTAATTTAGGAAAAGGGCAGAATAATCTACCCTAACTTCTTAAAATTGCATTAAACTTCTCCTCTAAATCAATTGTTATAGCTTTTTGAATAGGATTTATTTCCTCATCTGTTAATGTTTTTTCAAAAGATCTATACACAATCGAAAATGCTAGACTTTTTTTGTCGGCTGGTATTTGATCTCCCCTATATATATCGAATAATTCTATCGATTCTATTAAGTCTTTACCATGATATCTAATTAGATTTTCTAATTCACCCATCATAACATCCTCATCTACTACTAGGGCAATATCTCTAGTAATAGAAGGAAATTTAGCTAGTGGATGATACTTAATATCTAAATTAGAAAGTTCAACTATTTTATCAAAATCTATATCTGCCATATACACTTTTTGTTTAATATCATAGTTTGTTAAAACATCAGGATGTATTTCACCAATTATTCCTAGTTTTATATCTTCAGAAAAAACTATAGCACTTCTTCCTGGGTGATAAGTCGGGTTGTTAGACTCTCTAATATAACTTATATCTTTAATACCCAATCTATCTAAAGTTATTTCCAAACTTTCTTTCATAAAATAAAAATCCTTTTCTCCATAAAATCCAATTGACAATACTCCTTTTTCATCTGGGAGTTCTGTAAGTGGTAAGCATTTTGGTATGAATATATTTCCTATTTCATAAAAATTAGCAGATGTTACTCCCCTTTTTTGATTTCTTTCAATTAAGTCTAGCATATTTGATACAAGGGTTGTTCTCATAGTGCTAAAATCCTCTCCTAGAGGATTCATCAATTTTATATAATTTCTTTCAGGTGCAGCTTTATCAAGGTTTAACTTATCATATGCTTTTGGACTGACGAAAGAGTATGTCATTACTTCATTAAAGCCTAGGCCTTGAAAAATATTTTTAACTCTAGATTCAATTTGCTTTTTATAAGATTTTTCTCCCCTAGTTAAAGCTCCAAATAAAGGTTTGCTTTTTATATTATGAAAACCGTATAAACGACCAATCTCTTCAATTAAATCAGCTTCCACTTCAACATCATTTCTAAAACTCGGCACAACAACTTCTATATTATTGTTCTTAGTTGAAGTTATAAATCCTAGTCTGTTTAAATAAGTATGCATATCCGAAACTGGGATCTTTACACCCAATAATTTCTGGAGTCTCTCTGGTCTTAACTCAATAATATTATCTTTATTCTTATATTGTTTTATATCGATAATACCCTTAACAACTATACCAGCACCCGTTTGTTCAACCAATTCTGCAACTCTTTCAACTGCTAATTCACATAAGTTTGGATCCAAACCTTTTTCAAATCGTGTAGAAGCCTCAGTTCTAAGTGTTAATTTCTTAGATGTGAGTCTAATATGCTTTTTGCTAAAATTGGCTCCCTCTAATAAAACAGTCTTAGTATCTTGAGTTATTTCACTATCAAGTCCACCCATTATTCCAGCTAAACCAATGGAATCTTTTGCATCTGCTATAACTATATCATTTTCATCTAAAACTCTCTGCGTTTTATCAAGTGTTGTTAATGTCTCATTATTACTAGCTTGTCTTACTATAATTTTTTTACCTGAGAGGTAGTCTAAATCAAATGCATGAAGCGGTTGACCCAATTCAAGCATAACATAGTTTGTTATATCTACTATATTATTAATAGGCCTAACCCCTGCATTCATTAGGGTTGTTTGAAGCCACAAGGGAGAAGGTGCTATTAGGACATCTTTAATAACTCTTGAATAATATCTAGTACAATATGGCGTTTGAAGTTCTATCCCATTAGTGAACTTGTGTATATCATCTTGTTCGTCTTTTAATTTGGGTTTTATTTCTCTTAAATCACGATTAAAAGTTGCAGCAGTTTCCCTAGCCATACCATAAATACTTAAGCAATCTGGTCTATTTGGAGTTATTTCAAACTCAATTACATCATCAGTCATCTGTAGATATTCTTTTATATCATCTCCAAGAGGATAGTCTCTATCAAATACAAATATTCCATCTCTAAATTCTTTAGCAATTACATTATCCATAAATCCAAGTTCGCTTAACGAACATAACATCCCTTCAGATTGCACACCTCTAAATTCAGTAGCTTCGATCTTTATTCCATTAGCTAATCTTGAACCTATTTTAGCAACAGGTACAATATCACCTTTTTTCAGGTTTTTAGCACCTGTTATTATCGTTAAAGTCTCTCCTCCAATATCTATTTTTGTTATAAAAAGTTTATCTGCATTTGGATGCTTATCTATCTCGACTATTTTACCAACTACAATGTTTTCTATTCCTCTTTCCATACTTGTAATTGACTCTACATGCGAACCTGAATAAGTCAAACCATCTGCAAGATCTTTTGGTCTTATATCTATATCAACATATGATTTTAACCAGTTTATCGGTAACAACATCGCTCTACCCCCTAAAATTGTTCAAGAAACCTATTGTCATTTTCAAATAATAATCTAATATCATTAATCCCGTATTTTACCATTGTAATTCTATCAATTCCCATCCCAAAAGCAAAGCCAGTGTATTTTTCAGGATCAATCCCGCAGTTTTTTAATACCTTTGGATGTACCATCCCACATCCTAATAATTCCATACTCCAACCAGTAAAATTACAAACTGGACAACCCTCTCCCCTGCATTTAATGCAAGTTACATCAACTTCTGCACTTGGCTCTGTAAATGGAAAATGGTGGGGACGATATCTGGTCTTTATATCTTCTCCAAATAATTCTTTTATAAATATATCTAAGCTATGAATGAGGTTTGCCATAGAAATATTTTCATCAACTACTAAACCTTCGAGCTGATGAAACATTGGTGAGTGAGTATCATCCACATCGTCAAATCTAAAAGTTCTTCCTGCAGAAACAATCCTAAGAGGTGCGCCAAATTCTTTCATAGCACGAATTTGTACTGGTGATGTGTGAGTTCTAAGAAGTAGTTTATTATTAATATAAAAAGTATCTGATAAATCCCTTGATGGATGGTTTTCCGGTGTGTTTAACGCATCAAAGTTATTCTCTACTGTTTCAATTTCAGGACCCGTTACAATACTAAATCCCATGCTAACAAAAAGGTCTTCTAATTCCTCTGCAGTTTTTAACAATGGATGTCTGTGACCTCTTTTTAGATTTTTAGTTTTTACTGTAATATCAATTTTTTCTGATTCCAGTTTTTTTGCTCTTAATTCTTTATTTAAAGTGTCTTTTGCTTCACTTATCTTATTTTCTATTTCAACACGAATCTCATTTGCCATTTGTCCAATGATAGGTCTCATATCAGAAGGCAATCCTCCCATATCTTTTAATATACTGGTTATCTCACCTTTTTTACCTAAAAACTTTACTCTTAAGTCCTCTAGGCTCTTAAGATTCATATTATCATTTATTTCTTTTAAAGCATTCTTTCTTATCTCTTGTAACTTTTCTTTCATAGAAAGCTCCTTTCACACAGATGTTTTTAAATTATTTACTAAATTATAGCACCATAAATCACAAACCACAAGCTACTAACCCCTGCAGCTCATTTCATACATAATAATTGAAGATGCGATACCAGCATTTAATGATTCGGCTGACCCTAACATGGGTATTTTTATTTTCGCATCTGCAATTTCTAGTATGTCTTTTTTTACACCTTTTCCTTCATTGCCTATTACTATAATATCATTATTCTTAAATAAAAACTCATTTATATCATTGCTTTTATTAAGGCTAGTAACTAGTATTCTCCTACCCATCTGTTTAAGGGTCTTAAATACCTGCTCACTATTTTCTTCAAATATTAAATTTACCCTAAAAATAGAACCCATACTAGCCCTTACAACTTTAGGGTTAAATGGATCTACACAACCTTTCCCAATAATAAGGCCTCCCATTGCAAATGCATCAGAGCTTCTAATTACAGTTCCCATATTCCCAGGATCTTGTATTTCATCTAGGTATATATAAGCTTTATTGCTTTTCATATTTTCTAATTTAAAGTCTTCCATATTTGCAACAACAAAGATACCTTGTGAATTCTCCATATTTGATACACTTTGAAAAAGTGTGTCTTCTAATTGTATTATATTGTTTTTATCTTCTATTAACTTAAAAAGAATCCTTCCTTCTTCTCTTTCAAATAATTTTTTAGAATAAAATATATTTATAATTTCTACTCCCTCTAGAAGAGCTTCCTTAACTGGTTTAGTCCCTTCAATTATATACTGCTTTTTAATCCACCTGTCCTTTTTCCTACTTAGACTCTTTATCTTCTTTATTAAAGGGTTATTGGCCGATTTAATTTCATACATCTAATCACCTGCTTCTTCTTCTATGTTATTGATGTCCTCTGTCGAGCCTAAAGCTACCAAAACATCATCTGGGCTAATCTTATAGTCTGGATGAGGCGAGACATCAATTTTATCTCCCTTTTTAATTGCCATAATATTTATTCCATACTTATTTCTAAGTCTAAGCTCGGATAGAGATTTATTAAACCATTTAGGAATTGCTTCTATTTCCAGAATACTATAATCTGGAGATAATTCTATATAATCTACTATACTATTAGAAGTTAAATTATGTGCAACTCTAACACCCATATCTCTTTCAGGAAATACGATTTTATCAGCACCTATCTTTTTTAAAACCTTACCATGTAATTCAGATTGTGCTTTAGCCACAATTTTTTTAACTTTCAATTCCTTCACTATCAAAGTTGCCATTATTGATGCCTGTAAATCCGTTCCTATACTTACTATTACCACATCAAAGTTGCTTAATCCAAGCTCAGCTAACACATCCTCGTCCATTACATCTGCTTGAATAGCATGTGTAACAAATTTTGAAACTGACTCTACAACATCCATATCTTGATCTATTGCCAATACTTCATTTCCTAATTGATAAAGAGTTTTAGCCACAGCAGTACCAAATCTACCGCAACCTATTACAGCAAATGACTTCATGTTTTTACCTCCTATCCAACCGATATATGCCCTTCAGAGTATCTATATCGTCTGTGTTTTTTATTATATCCTATTGCAAAAGCCATTGTTAAGGGCCCCACTCTCCCAGCATACATAGTCAACATTATAATAATTTTACCTATGTTAGTTAATTCAGGGGTTATCCCCCTAGATAATCCAACAGTTGCAAATGCTGAAGTAGATTCAAATAAAACATCTAAAAATTCTCTGCCTTCAGTAATTGTAAGTACGAAAGCCATAAATATTACAAGTCCCATTCCTGCAGTAACTATTGCTAAGGACTTAGAAATAATCTCTGGATTTATAGTTTTTTTAAATACTTCTGCATCTCTGTTACCTCGTATAATGCTTATTGTAGATATTAATATGACACCAAATGTCACTGTTTTTATACCCCCAGCAGTAGAGCCTGGCGAACCGCCTATAAACATCATTATAATTGAAAGGAAAGCACTACTTTCTCGCATTAAAGATATATCAATTGAGTTAAAGCCTGCCGTTCGAGGCACTACAGATGCAAAAAATGCTGCAAAAATTTTTTCTACAAAATTCATTGATCCTAATGTTTCAGGATTGGAATACTCTAGTATAAAAAAGAATACACTACCTAATAAAAGAAGTCCTCCAGAAATAGTTAAAACCAACTTAGTATGTAAGCTTAATCTTCTCCACTTTCTATTCTTGGCAATATCTAATATTACAGCAAATCCTATCCCTCCCAAAATAATCATCGCACTTAATGTTGATATTGTTAGATATGAGCTTGTAAAAGACATAAAGCTATCTCCTGTAATATCAAAACCTGCATTACAAAATGCGGAGATTGAGTGAAAAACAGAAAACCAAATTCCCTTCTTTAGACCATATTTAGGTATAAAAGTCATGGATAAAAAAATCGCTCCCAGAATTTCTATTGCAAATGTTAGGAAAACAACATATCGAATCAATTTTACTAACCCTGAAAGAGTCTCTTGATTCATTTGTTCTTTAATGATTAATCTTTCTTTAAGAGATATCTTTTTCCCAGCAATTAAAGATACTATGGTAGCCATTGTCATAATTCCAAGTCCACCTATTTGAATCAACAAAAGAATTATTCCTTGTCCGAATAAAGACCAATGTTCTGCAGTTTTAACAACAACAAGCCCTGTTACACAAGAAGCTGAAACAGATGTAAAAAAAGCATTTAAAAGACTAGTTTCTTTCCCACTAGCTGTTGCTAGAGGGATACTTAATAAAACTCCACCAATAAGAATCAAAACTAAAAAACCAAGTACCAAAGCTCTTGGTGGATTTAAATCAAATTCTGATAATTTAATCCTTATGTAT
>CAZRXS010000031.1:0-9945 GCA_964604145.1 uncultured Gudongella sp.
TCACTAAGTTAAATGAATTATCTTTTTTTAAGCTAATCATATAATATGCTTATTATAGTATTAAACTGATATCTTGTAAAGTTATCTCTACCCTATCGCTGCAAAATTGCTCTCTTCTTCGTATTGTTAAAAAATATTATAGACTAATTTGTTCCAATAATTTATTTGCAGTTTCATAAGCTGCTTCATCTACCATTATATCTGTTCTAAATGGTGAGCCACCTGAAATTATTCTCATATAGCCCCCTGAGCCATAGTCTTTTACAATAAAGGGTATATTGTTATCCTCAAGAAGCGATGTAATCATACCTAGCTCAAATTCATTATATAGTGTTCTAAGTAGTACTAAGTTTATTTCTTCTGCCATTATTATTACCTCTTTTCTATTTTTATTTTTATACCCATATTTTTAAACAAATACTCTTAAGAACACTGATCATTTAAAAGATCGACAAGCCCTTTAGCGATCAAGCTTCTATACTTTTATTTAAAAGCTTTACAAGCTGAGGTTTTTAATACACATTATATTTATTTTAATTATATCATAAAATGGGTTATAATAGAGATATAGAGTTTATTCTCAATTCAAAGGAGAGATTTTAAATGAATCGAATGGTTGGTACTGTTGTAAGAGGCCTTAGAGCACCTATTTTTAAAGAAGGTGATAATGTAGTAGAAATCACTGTAGATACTCTACTTAAAGCTGCAAAATTAGAAGGGTTTAATATAGAGGATAATGATGTTTTAACAATTACTGAATCTGTAATTGCAAGAGCGCAGGGAAATTATGCTAGTATCGATTCAATATCAGAAGATATAAGACATAAGTTTGGCGATGAAGAGTTTGGGGTTGTGTTTCCTATTCTAAGCAGAAATAGGTTTGGTATCCTCTTAAAAGGAATTTCTAAAAGGGCTAAAAAAATATACTTGATGCTAAGCTACCCTGCAGATGAGGTAGGAAATCAATTGGTAGATAGAGATGTTTTGGATGTTAAGGAAGTAAATCCTTGGTCGGATGTTCTTACAGAAAAAGAATTCCGTGATTATTTTGGTTATGTAAAGCACCCATTTACTGGTGTAGATTACATTGAGTATTATAAATCTATTATGGAATCTTACCATATTGAATACGAGATTATTTTTTCAAATAACCCTTTGACAATTCTTAATTACACAAAAAATGTACTGGCATGTGATATACATACTAGACTTAGGACAAAAAGCCTTCTTAAAAAATATGGTGGAATTAAAATATATGGACTTGACGATGTGTTAAATATACCAGTCAATAACTGCGGTTATAATCAGGAATATGGTTTGCTAGGCTCTAATACTTCTTCCGAAGAAAGTGTAAAGTTATTTCCAAGAAATGGGCAACCTATAGTAGAAGAAATACAGGCAAAGATAAAAGAAATTACAGGCAAAAATATTGAGGTTATGATATACGGAGATGGTGCATTTAAAGATCCAGTAGGCAAAATATGGGAACTTGCAGACCCAGTAGTTTCTCCTGCTTATACTAAAGGCCTTGAAGGAACTCCATCAGAAATTAAGCTTAAGTACCTTGCAGATAATGATTTTGAACATTTAAGCGGAGAAGAATTAAAACTTGCAATTTCAGATTATATCCGAAATAAAAAAGATTGCTCAGTTAATGATATAGCATCTCAGGGTACTACTCCAAGGAGATTAACTGATTTATTAGGCTCTCTTTCAGATTTGACATCTGGCAGTGGAGATAAGGGAACTCCAATAATATATATCCAGGGTTATTTCGATAGCTTTATAAAAACATAATAAAAGTGGCCACTTGGCCACTTTTATTATGTTACTACAAATACACATTTATTAGTGTGGTTAATTACTTTATTAGAAATACTTCCAAGCAAGGACCTTGAAGATATATTTGTACCTCGTCTACCCATAACAATACATTGGTAGTCATCATCTTCTGCAATATCCATAATAGTTTCTGCAATATCTCCATTTCTTAATAGGGTTTTTACTCTACCTGGATAATTATCAAATTTCTTTTTGGCTTCTTCTAAGATCTTTTCTCCTTGAGCTATATTACCTTTGCTCAATTTTGACATATAATCCTGATCTATTATATAAGGATTATCTCTTTTGCTGTTTACCACTGTTAAAATTAAAATCTCACTATTTTTTAAAGTTCCCAATTCATAAGCCATTTCAAGAGCTTTCATTGAATTATCAGAACCATCCACAGGAACCAAAATCTTTTTCATATACATCCCTCTTTCGATAATATATTTAATACTATTACTATACCCTAATTTTATAATTTACACTTGTTAATATCGATTTACAAAGCTAGCCAAATAAAAGATGTTTATAAATCGACACTCACTATTACCTAAATGGCTTAATCCTCTTCAATAAAAGTTCTTACCACTTGATATACCTCATCTTCTCCAATTATTAAAATAACATCTCCTAATTCTAATGTGGCATATGGACCAGGCGAAAGAATTGTTTCATTTCCTCTCCTAATTCCAACAATGGTTGCTCCAGTATTTTGCCAAAAATTTAATTCCCCTATTGATTTTCCAAGTATTTTACAATGATCAGTAATTTCTAATTCAAAGGGTGTCAATGCAGTTATATTGCTTAAAACACTGCTCCTTTCAATAATTCTGTCAATTGTATCTAGAATCTCGCTTTCAATTTTATTTTTCGCTTCAATCTGTTCCATTATTTTTATTCTGAAAGAAGCGACACTTTCAATATTTTTGAACCTATTTATATACTTAAAAGCTTTATCTTTAGAAATAATAACTATTCCACTTCCCCTAGAAGATTCAACCACACCTACATCTTCGAGGATTTTTATTGCTCTTCTAATTGTCTCAGGAGAAACATTGTAGGTACCAGCAAGAGTGGACCTGCCGTATATCTTTTCACCTTCTTCATACTGCCCTTTGTAAATTGCATTTGCAATATCTAAAGCTATCTTCTCATATCTAGGACTAGAACTCGCTTCATCCATAATACCACCTCGTTTTATTATAATTTATTAATTTTCTAAGAGCTCCTCAATAATTTCATCTTCATTGGTATTTAAATTAAAACTTCTAATACTTACCTATTACTATTTTAAATACCCATATAGAGATTCAAATACTCTAGTTTAATAATATCATATCTAAGAAGAAAAGTTATAGATTTGTTGGAGTTAATTAATTGCAAAGAAAAAAGAGTTCTTTGCCTTAAAGAACCCCTTTGATTTTACTCTATATGACTGCAATGTATTTAATCAATATTAACATTTTCAGCTTTAAGATATTTCATTCCAAAATATTTTCTTAAAACTATATCTATCTCTTTATTATTTGACGCTATTATCTTAGAATAATAAACACTTATACCATCGGTATCTAAGTGCAAAAAAGGATTTAAGTCTTTTGGTTTTTCCATCTGAACAGATGGTTCTACTACACTTACTCAACAATGATTAGGTTGATATAAATCAACTATAATTGTATTCTCTTTTGACTTTTTTTTGATGTATTCCAAAGCCTTTTCATCTATATTAATTTTCACTTAATCACCACCTTGTAATTAAATTATATTACAACTAAAGCTAAAATGAAACAATAAAAAAATCTATGTACAATCGTACATAGATTTTTTGGTAATAATTGTTTTTATTTCACTGCTGTTTTATTTCCAAATAAGATTCCATAACCTTCTACCGCTAATATGATAGCCAATACAAATAGAAGTATTGGGAATACAACTAGAATATAGTTACCAGCTATAAAGTTAGTTTTTATTAATAGAATTAAAGCAAGAAGTGTAACTGCAATCATAAATATCATTGGAAATATAATCATCTTGTAATTCTTGCCTGTATTCTTTAGCCAAACAGCTATTACTAAAAGTGATAAACCTGCAAGAAGTTGATTTGCTGATCCAAATATTGGCCAAATTTTAGCAAATCCACCTGTAGCAAGGTACCCACCAATAACTACCGTAATTGTAGTTGAAGCATACATATTTGTTAATATTGATTGTTTTTCCTTAGTTTCATCCTCAAAGAACTCTTGAAATACAAATCTTCCTAGTCTAGTAGCGGTATCTAAGCTTGTCAATGCAAATGCGGAAACAGCAAGAGCCACAAATGCTTTACCTACTTCAAAGTTTATACCAAACTCTGACATAAACATTCCAACACCATTTGAAAATACATTTACCGGCCCGCCTTTAAGTAATTCTGTAAGGTCACCTTGTGTAACGTAAGCTGCAGTAATTAGTGCTATTACTGCTAATACACCTTCTATAAGCATACCACCATAACCAATAGCTTTTGCATCTTTTTCATTATCTAATTGTTTTGCTGTTGTTCCAGAGCCCACTAAAGAGTGAAATCCTGAAATAGCACCACAGGCAACAGTAACAAATAGCATTGGGAATAACCATTGACCTCCAACATTAAATCCTGTCAATGCAGGAAGTTGTATTGATGGTCTAGCAATAAATATTCCTAGTATAGCTCCAGCTATCATTGCATATAATAAGAATGAGTTTAAGTAATCTCTAGGCTGTAGTAGTATCCAAACTGGTGCTGTGGATGCAATAAAGATGTAAACCATTAAAATTACTATCCAAGTATTAACTCCAAGAGTTATTGGGAATAAAAATCCAGCCCAAACTCCTAAGAAAAGAAGTACCACACCTATAATAGTCCCTACAGTAAGTGACATGCCTTTTCTGTAGACCAAAAATCCAAATGCAACTGCTAATACTATAAATAGCATTGAAGATGTAGCCGCTGCTGGAACTGAGTTAAATGTCTTTGCTACTATATTTGTAAATGCAGCAACTACTAATAAAAGTGTTAACCAAGCAAATAAAGAAAATAGCATTTTACCTCTGTGACCCATGTTTACATTAATGACTTCACCAATAGATTTACCTTTATGTCTAATTGATGCAAAAATAGAACCATAGTCATGTACACCACCAAAGAAAATGCTTCCAATTACTATCCAAAGAAGTACTGGTACCCATCCAAATATTGCAGCTTGTATAGGACCATTAATGGGTCCTGCTCCTGCAATAGATGCAAAGTGGTGTCCAAGTAAAACTGCAGGTCTTGAAGGTACATAGTCTACTCCATCATTAAATTCATGCGCTGGAGTTTTCCTACTAGGGTCTACACCCCATTCCTTTGCAAGCCATGAACCATACGTCGCATAAGCGATAATAAAAACTATAACACTAATAAGTACTAACCAAATTGCGTTCATAATTCTCCCTCCTATTTTATTCTGAACTATTACACTTCGCTATAAATTCTTTTTACATCCTCTCCTTTCTTGTTAGTTATTGCAAGCTCATCTTTTAGTGAGTAAAGGATAACACCAAAATCTGCCCATCCTTTATATCCAAAAAGGAAACCTTTTTGATATTTGAATTTTTCAATAGCCTTAATCAAGTCTGAATCTAATTCTTCTATACTTGAATCAACAACAATTATAGCGTTTACATTACTAGACATATGCTCTCTGTGTGGTTTAACGATTTGTTCAATATTTTCAATTATATTGCTAACAATTTTATTAAAATCACTTTCTCTTAAAAACTCAAAATATTTAAAAAAAGTATGTTCATTGTTCTCTATCCCATAAATTTTCGCTTTTTTAGTTAATATATACCTCTCACTTCTTAAATTATATTGAGCGTACATTTCAAAACTAGTGCCATTTAATTCAAATTCTCTATGTAAATCAAAGTTAGTATATAGTTTCTTCTCAATTCTTTCTAAATAACTATCTAAGTCCATCTTTTTACTCCTTTAGCCAAAATTGCTATGTTGTTTTAATCTTAATTATATTTTACTCCTCTAATCACTGTATGTCAATTATTGATATCAGCTTCTATTGATATCAGCTTCTATGTTTTCGTAAACCACATGTGTTTTACGAAAAATTGCTTTTCCCCTGAAAACTATTACCGCAAAAATAAATCGGACTATCAAATCAAATCCTATAGCTATCCAAATCCAATGAAGATCTGCATTAAATACATATGTTATTATCAAAATGAGTGGCACCCTAACTAGCCAAAGACCAACACCAGAATTAATTAAGCCAGACTTGGTATATCCCGCACCACTTAGTGCACCATTTATAATTCCTGTCACATTTTTGGGGATTTGAACTAAACCCATTACAAATATATAAATAACTCCAATAGAGATAACTTCTAAATCAGGTGATAGTGCTTTCATAATTATATTCGGAAATAGTATCAGAAATGCTGATGCAAAAGATGTCACTATTAAAGTGGCCTTAAGCAAATGTTTAAAATAACCTTTACCCAATTCTCTATCATTTGCACTTATTGTTTCCCTGATAAATAATGAGGATGCTAATCCAAGGCTTGCTGCTGGTATAAAAGAAATAGATTCAGCTTGTAAGCCCAGCTGATATGCTACATCTGCAGTTTCTCCATAGGTTAAAACAGCCCTTGTAATTATTATTGAAGTAATTTGCCAAAAACACATTTCAAGTGAACTAGGAATAGCAAATCTTATTAAATCTATACTACCTTTCATCGTGAATTTTTGATCGGTATAATATTTTATCTCTTGAAACATCGAGTTTTTATGGAATAAACTGTAAATGGATAGACAAGATGCAAACCCAAAAGCAATATTATATGATATTGCCGCTCCTCTTAGTCCTAGTGCAGGCATACCATACTTCCCAAATATAAGAGCATAACTAAAAAATATGTTAACAATATTTAAGGTACCTACAATTATCATTGGTACTCTAGTAGTACCCATGCCTTGTAGCACTCCAGCTACTAGAAGCATTATTCCTGTAAAAGGAAGGCTATAAGATATTAACTTTAAGAATACTATTCCAGCCTCCAGAAGCTCATACGGTGGATTGTAAATTGAAATCAAAAATTCTGCATTCCAATATATCAATTGTTGAAATAAAATCGATGTAATAAAAATAATAACAAAAGCTTGCATTGTAGAATTCCATAATTTATTGAAATTATCTGATCCAAAACTCTGGGCAACAAATACTGAATTTCCAGTTGCTACACCTTTTAGTATAGCCCATATTATTCTTATTAATATTATAGATATACCAATTGCTCCAACTCCTACTGTACTCACTCTACTTACCATCGCCATAGAGACCAGTCCAGCTGCTATTTGCAATACATTTTCTGCAGTTATTGGTATAACAAATGATAGTATATTCTTCTTTATCATTTCTTCGTCTACAGCAGATACTCTCATTTTTAACACCTCCATTTGCTATACTTACAGTATAACACTCAGAAAGATTTATTAAGTATCTAATTTACATACAAATAATAATACAAAATAGACAAATACAGCAAATGATAATTGTTATCATTTACAACTCTTCATCATTATGGTAAAATATATTTGGCTCTAATTTTATCGCGGCAAATTTAAAGTGGAGATGATAAATATATGGCTAATTTCAAAAATCCTAGATTTAAACTTAGTAGAAGATTAGGCTTAAATGTCTATGGGCACCCAAAAGCAATGAATAGAGTTTTTAAAGGCAGCTCTAGATCAGATAAAAAATTATCCGAATACGGCCAGCAGCTATTGGAAAAACAAAGATTAAGAGCATATTATGGCGTGATGGAAAAACAATTCGCAAAATATGTTAATAAAGCTAAAAAAAGCAAAGAACAGACTGGTCATGTTTTAGTACAAATACTTGAATCCAGACTAGATAATCTTGTGTACCGAATAGGTATTGCATCGTCAATAAGGCAAGCTAGACAAATGGTTGTACATGGACATATTCTAGTGGACAATAAAAAAATTGATATACCATCTTTTCTAGTTCAGCCTGGCAGTATGATTAATTTAAAAGAAAAATCTAGAAATATTGAGCTTTTTAAAAATAATTTTGAGAATGCGTTTCTTACAAGTCTTCCATATATCTCAAAAGGCAAGGAAAACTTTGGTGGAGTATTTTTAAGATTACCTAATAGAGAGGAAGTTCCTATAGAGATAGAAGATCAATTAGTAGTGGAATATTATTCATAAGTAAAAATGCAAACTCTTAACTGTTAAGAGTTTGCATTTTTATTAACTAAGATTCGTACTTTTCTTTTATATATTCATCTATAGATTTTGCTGCGTCTTTTCCTGCTCCCATAGCAAGTATTACAGTAGCTGAACCTGTTACAGTGTCTCCTCCAGCAAAAACTCCTTCTCTAGAAGTTTCGCCCCCATCATCTGTTGTTAATATTCTATTTTTCTTATCAACATCAAGATCTTTAGTAGTGCTTGCTATAAGTGGGTTTGGATTAGTACCAAGAGCCATTATAACTACATCTACATCAAAATCAAACTCTGAGTTTTCTATTCTAACAGGAGATCTTCTACCCGATTCATCAGGTTCACCTAGTTTCATCTTTTCACATCTTATACCTTTAACGTTTCCTTTTTCATCACCTAATATTTCTACAGGACTTGTTAGAAACTCGAACTTAATTCCCTCTTCCATAGCGTTTTCTACTTCTTCTTCTCTAGCTGGAAGTTCTACCTCTGTTCTTCTATATATAACATATACATCAGAACCGAGTCTCTTAGCAACTCTTGCAGAGTCCATTGCTACATTCCCTCCTCCTATAACAGCTGTTTTCTTACCTACCTTTATAGGAGTTTCTGAATCTTCTTTATAGGCATTCATAAGGTTGTTACGAGTTAAATATTCATTCGCTGAATAAACTCCATTTAAGTTTGCTCCAGGAATATTTAAAATTATTGGAAGGCCTGCTCCTGAGCCAACAAAAACTGCTTTATACCCTTCTTCGAAAATTTCTTCAATAGTTAAAGTTCTTCCAATTATCACATTTGTTTCCATTTCTGCGCCCATTTTTTTAAGATTTTCTACCTCAACTTCTACTACCTTTTCACTAGGAAGTCTAAAATCAGGTATACCATAAACCAAAACTCCACCTGGTTTATGAAGAGCTTCAAATATTTTAACTTCATATCCCATTTTTAAAAGTTCTCCTGCACAAGATACTCCAGCTGGGCCTGAACCTATAACTGCTACTTTATGGCCATTTTTCTCCGCAACATCTGTAAATGCTATTCCATTTTCTATAGCATAGTCAGCTGCAAATCTTTCAAGCTTACCTATTGCAATAGCATCTCCCTTTTTCCCTAAGATACAAGTTTTTTCACATTGGTCTTCTTGAGGACACACTCTTCCACACACTGCTGGAAGCGAGGAATATTTATTTAATATTCTAGCTGCATCTTCAAAGTTTTCATCTGCTATTTCTTTTATAAATCCAGGTATATCTATGGCTACAGGACACATAGGGACACAAGTAGGATTTTTACATTGAATACATCTTTTAGCTTCGGCAATTGCTTCTTCACGAGTATAACCCAAGCACACCTCATCAAAATTATGTATTCTTTCCTCAGGATCTTGATATTTTATTGGAATTCTAGTAAATCTACTCATTAATCATACCTCCAGTAAGTTTGCAATATTTCTCATCCATTTCTTTTTCTTCTTCTGAATATTGAGCTTGACGTCTTAAGGCTTCATCAAAATCTACTAAGTGACCATCAAATTCTGGTCCATCTACACAAGCAAATTTTGTCTCATCACCAATTGTTACTCTACAAGCTCCACACATACCAGTACCATCTACCATTAAAGGGTTTAAAGATACAATGGTTGGAATGCCGAGCTTTTTAGTTGTCATAGCAGTAAACTTCATCATAATCATAGGTCCTATTATAATAACCCTATCATAATGGTTTCCTCTGTTTACAAGTTCTTCTATGGCGTGAGTTACCATCCCATGAAAACCGTAGCTACCATCATCTGTAGCTATAAAAACGTTATCACTTAAAGCCTTAAATTCATCTTCAAGTATAACAAG
>CAZRXS010000031.1:10045-15640 GCA_964604145.1 uncultured Gudongella sp.
CAAATATTAGGAGCTAACTCTTTTTTACTTACAATCTTATACAATTCAATTCCCCCTATTTTTATATTTTAAATATTATTAATTGAGCCTAACTTATAGAAAAAACTTATTCAATAAGTTGAAATGTTATATATCTTTTTATCACAATACCATCCCCTTTTACCTTAATTCCTTTTATAATTAAATTATACATCAATGTGTGTTTATATTCAATAACAAAGTGTTAATTTTTTAACTTGCCATCATAAACCATTATAATTGTATACAAGATATTTTTCAAGCCCCTTTTCACAAATAGTATCCAAAGAAGTCTATTAGTTAATTAGATTTAAGTTCTACTATAGAAAGCGTTGATATTTTATCCCTATCTATTCCCAATATATTCGTAATAGCTTTTAAATCTTCTTCTTTTTTTACTTCTATTTCAATATATGGTTCAGGGTAAGTTGCCTTATCCCAAGTATCTATGTCAATCTTAGCATCCATAAATCTATAAGATTTTCTATGCTTAAAAGCTACAGTAATATTGTTAAATTCTAAATTTTTAAATATATCGAGCATTGTTTCTTTGTCTTCTAATACTACATTTAGTTCTTCATTTTCTCTTAATTCTTTATTTCTAATATTTTTCTTTAATGTGAGTTCTGTTTTCTCCTCTCCATTTAATAGATCTTTTGTTTCTCTAATTCTTAAATAAGCATCTAAATAAGACTTAATTGGTTTCTTTTTAGAATCAATAAGAGTGTTTACTTGTTGCTCATCTGCGACTAAAACTCCTCCCAATTTTATTATCTTATCTTCGATAGATTTAACATCAACTCCAAGCACCTTTACCTCTAGTTCCTTTTTCATAGACGCCCCCAATACTATCTTTTTACCTTAGAATACGCATCTTTATCACAAATAATTGTAAAATCTAAATGCAATAATAATAAGCTTGCTGGAATATTTGTAGTAATTGACTCTTCATTTAAAATTTTTGCTAATATCTCAGATTTATGCATACCACATACAAGTAAGATTATCTTTCTTGCTTTCATAATATTTCCAATCCCCATAGTAATGGCTTTAGTCGGTACGTCTTTTATATGGTCAAAGAATCTAGAATTATCCTGTATTGTCCCTTGAGTTAGTTCAACTATTGTCGTTCCCAAAGAAAGTCTATCAGCCGGCTCATTAAAACCTATATGGCCATTTGTGCCTACTCCTAAAATCTGCAAATCAATACCACCTTTATCCATTATCATTTGATCGTATTCTTTTCCAAATCTAATAGGATCTTTAGCCATTCCATCTGGAATATAGGTATTTTCGCTTTTAATATCAATATGTTTGAATAGATTTTCATTCATAAAGTAAGTATAACTGCTTTTGTTATTTCCGTTTAATCCAATATATTCATCTAGATTAAAGCACACGACATCTTTAAAACTCAAATCTTCCTCTTTAAATTTGCGCACAAGGTCTTTGTAAGCTCCTAATGGACTAGACCCTGTGGCTAATCCTAACACAGTATCTTTTTTCTCTCTTATTTGAGCTTCAATGATATTTGATGTTTCTTTACTTAAGTCCTCATAGCTGTCTTTTATGATTAGTCTCATGGTTATCCCTCCAATATTAGTTTTAATTGAAAATCCAGATAATCTGATGCAACCAAATGAAAATCTATACCACAAACTTCTCCTTCTACGGAGTATTTATGTCCTTCAGCATGGAGATGTCCATATATACAGATATCTACATTGTGTTCTTTTAAAATCTCTACAAATTCATTAGCTTGGAGCTTGTTATTAAATGGCGGGTAATGAAGCATAACTATCTTTTTATCTACTTGAGTTTCAATCGATCCCAGTGAAAATTCTAATCTTATTAATTCTCTCTTAAATATTTTTTCATCTGATTCATCAAATCCTTCAGAATCTCTAGAAATCCAACCCCTGGTACCCGCAATCGCTATATCTTTATATATAAAACTACTATTTCTTAAAAATTCAATAGAATCTAATTCCAGAGCCTTTAGCTTAGAAATGCCCTCCCACCAATAGTCATGATTCCCCTTTATAAAGACTTTCTTGCCAGGCAAAGAATTGATTAATTCTAAATCTGGTATTGCCTCATTTAACTTTAGTGCCCATGAAATATCTCCTGGGACTAATACAAGATCATCACCTGTCACTTTGCTTTTCCAATCCATAATAATTTTATCTTTATGGCCAACCCAATTGTCACCAAAAATATCCATCGGCTTTTCTCCACTGCTATCAAAATGAAGGTCTCCTATCGAATAAATCATCTGTTCACCTCTTTGCACTCTAATTCTGCAACTTAATATAATTATATTCTATCCCTAAGCTATCAAGTATCTTTTTTTCTCTATTGTGGCAAGTAAATAAAATAATTTGTCTTTCCCCCTTGTTTTGGATCAACAATTGGAGGATAGAATAGAGTCTTTTATCATCGTAATGTGCAAAACACTCATCTAAAATTAATGGTAAATTTTTATAAATTATCTCTTCTGTTAGCCCCATCCTTAAAGAAAAATAAATCTGATCTATTGTCCCCGCACTTAAGTTATTAAAATTTAGCAGCCTACCCCCATCTTTAGATTGAAGGTTTACATTGAGGTTTTTATCAATTTTAACGGTTTTATATTTACCATCTGTGATTTTATTTATCAACTGACCAACTTTTTTGTTTATTATTGGGGCATAGTCTCTGTGTATATCAGTAGATAATTCTTTTATTCGATTTTTAGCATATTGGATAGAACTTTTTCTCTTGTCTAAGTACTGTCTTTTAGATTCTAAGTTTAAGATCTCTTCATTTAAACTCGCCTCTTTTGAAATCTGTTCTTCTAAGTTTTTAATTTGGACTTCGTATTCTTTATAATTTAAGCTTAGTTTCTCCAAGTCGTTTTTAAAGCATTTTAACTCATTCTGCTTTTTTTCTTCATCGAAATTTTGTAGGTCAATTCCAAAATCCTCAACTTGTTCTTTATCAACTTTGTAATCTTCTATGGTTTTACCATTAAGCAGTTTGCTTAGATCCCTATTACAATCCTCTAGTTCTTTTTGCACTTGTTCAAATCGCAATTTGTGAGATTTTGATCTTTTAAAATCTTCTAGACTTCTTTGATTGTTAATATCTAAAATCTTATTAAATTCTTTTTTGCTTTCCATTAATTCTTTCTCTAATCTTTTAAGATTGCCTTTGCCTATTTCTATTCTGTCATTTAACTTTACTAATTCTGTCTTTTGATAGTCGATTTCATCTTTTCTATTTTTAGCATATTCTAACTTTAAAAAAAACTCTTCTATTGCACAAAGTCCATATTTGCTAATAATGTCTAAAATCTCTTTAGTTAGACCCTTGTTATTATTTAATAATTTTAAGCCATCTCTGTAGGCCTTTAATTTAAATAACAATATTATAATAACAAATAATAAAAATTGTGTTGTTGCTAGTAGGATATAGCTTTTATTCAATGCAAAATAAAAAGCTAAAATCAAATATAAAGCTGATAATAGACTTGCCCCTATTTTTATAGCTTTATTGTTTTTTTCATACGCTCTTATTTTCTCTTCTAGGCTAGATAATGAAGCTTTTCCAATTTTTCCTTGTATATAATCTACTTTAAAACCATCATCTATAATCGCATCAATTTCTTTAATTTCAGACTCATTGAAGATTTTTATGCTGTTTTTGCTGTGTTTTATACTTTCTATGTCAGACTTCGCATTTTCTATTTGTAAACTCAGATTTTTAATATCATAGTCTAAATATTCAGCTTTAGAATAAGCATCCATATCTATATTTTTAAACTCATTCAAATATAATCTTTCTTCATTTAGAAGCCTTATTTCTTTTTCTAGCACTAATGCTTCATTGTACCTTACTAGTCTTTTCTTTAAGTTAAATCTATTTAGCAACTCTTCTACTTTTAATATTTTAATTCTTAAGTTTTCTCTTTGTATATTAATGACTTCAGCTTCTTCTATCCATTCATTATAAAGAATCCTTTTTTGTTGGATTTCTTTAAGATGTATTTTACTGTCCATTAGCGCTTTAACTAAAAGACCATATTTAGAAGTATAAGCCCTCTCAGTTCCTATCTCTTTAAGTTCTAAATCCAAGATATCTATTGCTTTACTAACTGATACATTCTCATCTTTTGTAGTTACAACATTAACCAGCCTATCTCTTACTTCATCAGCTAATTTATCATCTGTGTAGATTCCTTGTTGTCTAATAAATACAGTATTTTTAAAAACTAAGTCACTTAAAGCAAAAAAATAAATACCTGGTTGTACTACTTTTCCAGTCGATAAATCACTTGCCCTGTATGTAATATCTTCTCCTGTAGACTTCTCATAAATTATGGTATTCTCATGCCCTTTTTTAAAGTCTCTCTCAATTCTATATTCCACTCCATCTAATTCAAATTCTATATTCCCCCTGTACAAATCTGAATTTAGTGGATTATAATTTTCGTGTTCTGCTAAATAGATTGTTTTCTTTGTAAATGGTTTTAAAAACCCATAGAACATTCCATCTATAAAACTATGTAAGGTTGATTTCCCGCTTTCATTTTCACCGTAGATTAAATTTATACCATCTAGTAATTTTAATTTATAATTATTAAACTTACCAAAGCTATCTAATTCTAACTTATTTATTATCAAAGACTCTCACCACCTTCTAAAAGTGCATACAAGCCCATATAGAATGCATCTTTTATAATTTCATCCTCTAATTCTTTTTCAGTAAAACTATTTATATACTTACTTATAATGTTATTTTCATTCTCTTTTTTTATCATTTCAATGTCAAAATCTCTTCTATATTTGTCTACTAATTCAATATGATAAAATTCTTCTTGTAATTGAGATTCTATATCTTCTAGATCAATATAAAATGGCATAACACCTTTTAGAATTACTCTATAGAAATTTCTGTTGTACTCCCCTTCTGTTAGTTCTATTATCTTTTGTATTATTTCATTTAATTCCATGTCTTCTGATATTTCTAGCTCTTTAATGTGAAATTCTCTTTTGCTAAAAGGCTTAAACTGGAAAGTATTTGTTTCGCTTAGTTCCCCTTCTATAAAACCTCTCTTCCCAGTTTCTCCAAAATCTAATGGCTCAAGCGAGCCACAATACGCTATATTATGTTCTAGAAACTGAGGTTTATGTATATGTCCTAAAGCGATATAATCCATATCTAAGGCTTTTAACTGCTTTAAATCAAGAGGTAAGTAATCTTTATTTTCAGATATGTCAGCATGTAAAATTAATATATTATGATGATTTGGATTTCTTTTTATTTTAGCTAATAGCTCTTTTATATCCTCGTTTGTATTTGACCAGCTATATCCGTGTAATGTCAGTTTCATATCCGCAAATTCTAATTTGCTGATTCCCTTATTATTTAAAATTGTAGTGTTTTCTGGCCACTTAACTCGATTATACATAGTTTTTGCGTTTAATTTATCATGATTACCCGCTATTATAATTATTTTTTGGTCTTTAGCTATACTTAAAATATCTTTAAGCTTGTTTATATCCCTTATGGTAAACATATCTTCTTCAAATAAAT
>CAZRXS010000032.1:0-15121 GCA_964604145.1 uncultured Gudongella sp.
CTTGGGCTGCTTTAAAAATCCCACAACTTATGATTGAAATTAAGTTTTTAGGACTTCCTTTCACATTGCTTAGATTTACATTAACACTAGTAACGCTTATTATAATAGGTTTTATTATGGAAATAATACTTAAAAAAAGTCCTGATAGAGCCTGGTTAGATAGCGTAGATAAAAACTCATAGACTTTATTTGGAAATTATAAGCTATAATCTAAAGCAGTAGATTTTAAAATCTACTGCTTTAGAGCTGTTTCAGTATTATGTAAATTTTTCATTTATAAACAGAATGAAGTTTTTTATATCAATTAAATTATTTTTTAGAACACTATATATTATCCTTTTGTCTATCTTGACATATTCATGAGACAATATATTTCTAAGTCCCACCATATTTTTATAAATTTTGGTATCTTCATCACTTAAGTATTTATTTTTGTTTAAAATATCAAAAGCTCCTCCAAGAGTTTCTGGATTCCCTATATTATTATCTACCACTATATGAGTAACTATATCAATCATCATATTTATAGCTATAAACAAATTATATTCTACTACATCCTGAATCATGTCATCCTCTAAAAATTCTTCTACAGATATTTTTTCAAATCTCTCTAACTTATTCAAAGAAGTTGATAATTGATTTAATCTGTTTTTCACTACTTCTAAATTAACCATCTATCCTGACCTCTTTTCTTAATCGTTCTATCATTTTATTATATGATAAATCTAAATACTTTTTCATATCATCGTATTCAAATAGAGTTTTAACCTTATAATTGCTCTCTATAGTTTCATCCCGAGTAAATAACAATATATTGTTTTTATAAATTTCATACTTTAATAAAGGAGTAGCATCATTTAAGATAACCACATCAACTTCTCTCTTTGTTGCTTCTGATAGTTCCATTTTAATTTCAAGATAGGTATCAATATCTAATTTATTTTTTAAATATATCGCAATATCAATATCACTATCTTCTCTTATCTTATTCTGGGCATAAGAGCCAAAAATATAAGCAAAGATAATGTCTTTATATTCTATTAAAATGTTTTTGCAATTCTCAATTGTATTCATGATATTTATGCTCCTTCATAATATATGGACAGTTTCTCTTTAGATATTCCATTTCCCTAATTTAAAATAATTTTTGAATAATCCATTTTGATTTATTTTTAACAACTCTTATATTTTATGTAAAGCTAGCAAAATGAAAACCCATTATGATTCCCTTTTGGTATTTAACTAAATTCAAATTGAGTCTTGCTATAATATTCCTTGCCGGGTTCTAAGATATTATCTGGTAAAAAATCTTGATTTAGAGCATCAGGATACCATTGGGTTTCCAAACAAACACCCTGATATTTAAAAGTCTCCTTACCTTCTGTCAGAATATATCCCTTACTAAGATTATTGCTACAATAAATGATTACTACAGGTTCTGTAGTAAATAGATTTAGTTTAACACCTGATTCTTTACAAAAGAGTTCAACCTGATTAGAATTTTCATTATTTAAAATAAATGGATGATCATATCCTTTTGTATATTTTAATTCATCGTGATTTAAATCCATGTCCATTTTTATCTTTTTCCCTATTCTAAAATCAAAGGGAGAACCTGCAACACTACTAATCTCGGTTGGGATATTGTTTTGGTCTAATTTAATATATTTATCCGCATCTATTCTGAGATAATGGTCCAATATATCTTTACTTAGATCATTGTTTAAATTAAAATAACTATGATTTGTTAACGTAACAGGTGTATCTTTGGAAGTAAGTCCACGATACTCTATTTCAAATGAATTATCTTTATATATAGTATATTTAACATAAACAGTAAATTCACCAGGAAAGCCACTATCTAAATCTGGGCTTATATATTTTAAAGTTATGCTAGCAAATTCTTCAGACACATTACTATCATCAAACTCCCAAACCTTAAAAGAAAACCCTTCTCTACCTCCATGTAGAGATGTTGTTCCCTCATTTTGATCCAATTTATAGTTTTTTTCACCAATTTGAAATTCACCTTTAGAAATTCTACCTGAAACTCTTCCTACTATAGCACCAAAATAAAATCTAGAATTTATATAATCTTCTACATTATTAAAGCCTAATACTCTGTTCTTGCCATTAAATTTAACTTCTCTAATTATGGCTCCTAATGTTAATATTTTTAAGCTTAAATTGTTTCCATTATCTAGTGTATATTCTTTTATAAATTTGTTATTATATATGCCAAATGATTTTTCTTCTATTTTCATACCCTTCCACCTCGTAGGTTTATATTATTGCAATCTAATTGTTAATGTTACCCCAATTATATCTATGGTCTTTTCCGCATATCGCTATTGCCGCAGCTCCTAATAGACCTCCATTATAACCAAATGGCGAGGGCTCTATCACCAAGCCCTTATTAGCTGAAATATATATATAGTCCCTTACTGTATCTTTTAAAGATTGTTCAAATAATGAGAAAGAAAGGGATACTCCTCCCCCTATAATTACTTTTTGTGGATTAAGAACATTACAAATAGTACCAATGACTTTCCCAACATACTTCCCTACCAAATCAAAGGTCTTAATAGCAATTTCATCACCCTTATAAGCAAGTTCTGAGATATACTTTGCATCTATTGTAATTTCTCTAGAGTTAGTATCTCCCCCTAGCTCAATAAAGTTTCTCACTATGGCAGGCCCTGCTGCATAGACCTCTAAACAACCTTTATTCCCACATTTACATTGAAAACCATTTTCAACCACAACACAATGTCCGATTTCGCCAGCGTTACCAAATCCACCATAATACAATGAATTGTTTGCAAATACCGCACCACCAATGCCATTTGAAATAGTCATATAAAGAAAATCTTTGTTTTCTTTACAAGCTCCAAATGTTTTTTCGGCTAAGGCACATGCCTGAGCATCATTGTCTATATATACTGGTAAGCCAAACTCTTTTTGCAAAATATCTCCTATATTTATATTTTTTATCCCAGAGAAACTGGATTCTATCCAAATCCCCTCTCTTGGGTCAGCCAATCCCGGTATGGTAACTCCTATTGATTTGAGTGAAATATCCTTATGTTCTTCGACCAACTCTCTTGAAGACTTGATAATCCTTTGAACAACTGTTTTGCTCGTTAATTCTTGCCATTCATATCGTCTTGATTCAATTATATTTCCCTTTATATCTATAATACCTACCATATACTTCGAACCACCAATGTCTATTGCTAAAACATGATTATTCATCTTACTGGCCATTTTCTTTTTCCTTTAAAGCAGAATCAAAGCTAAAATGAGAAGGCATAAAGTTAATCCTCTTTGTAAAATCATATGCTTCAGTAATACCAAAGATTCGTTCCATACCACTGTCTTCCCATTCTACTGAAAGAGGTCCCATATATCCAATTTGATTTAATTCACGAATAATGCCATCAAAATCTACATCTCCGTGCCCAAGTGAAACAAAGTTCCAACCGCGACATGTATCTCCAAATTCAATATGACTACCTAAAATCCCAGAACGACCATCTAAATTCATTTTAACATCCTTCATATGAACATGATAAATGTGGTCAGCAAAATCTCTAATAAATATGTTAGGATTTATTCCCTGCCACACCAAATGAGATGGATCAAAGTTTAGTCCCAGAGTAGGTCTGAAATCAAATACTTCTAAAAGTCTTTTTGTAGTATAGTAATCGAAGGCTATCTCTGAGGGATGAACCTCAAATGCCAATTTTACATCATATTCATCAAAAACATCAAATATTGGAGTCCATAAGTCCTTTATCTTTAAAAAACCTTCTTCAATCAATTCCTCAGGTGTATGTGGAAATGAATACCAGTAAGCCCATATTGGAGAGCCCAGAAATCCAGTTACTATATTCACATCTAGTTTTCTAGCCGCTTGTGCAACCACTTTCATCTCTTCAATAGCCCATGAACGGATTTCTTCAGGTTTATCCTTTAAGGATGCAGGTGCGAAACTATTTAATCGACTATCCCAATTATCCCCAACACATTGCCCAATCAAATGTGCACCTAATGCCCAAACTTTCAAATTGTATTTATTTAATGTGGATTTAAACCATTCCAAATAATTGTCATCATTAACAATCTTATGAACATTCACATGAGCATGACAAGCTACTTCTATGCCTTCATATCCTATATCTGATAATTGTTTGCAAAGTTCTTCGAATGATAGATCTCCAAACTGACCACTAGTAAGTGTTATAGGACGTTTCATAGATACCACCCTTTCTATTTTATTTCAACGACTGAAGAATTCTTATCAGAAATTTCATTTGCAAATATTACTTTCATAGAATCAATGATACTTTCACCTTCCAGTAAAGAAGTCCTACCAGTTAATATTCTATTGATGAATTCATCAACAACACCCGTTGATGTGCGCCCACCTGTTGTCTGTTCTTTATTAGAAGTCAGCATATCTAGAATATAGTTAATTGAAGTACCATCTGAGTTCTCTACTATAAGTGAATATTTGTCATCATCATAGCACCTAATCTTACCTTTTTCCATATAGATTATTGTTGAATTGTCTTCTTCCCCATAATTACTCCAACTTACATGCATAGTGCCAACAGCACCATTTTCAAGAGTATAAATTGCAAATGCATTATCATCTACTGAAATAGGTGTCCCATTAGGATATTTCTTGTTTAAAGTTTTTAGTTCTGCGAAGGTTTTGACTATATTTTGCCCTGTAATATAGCGTATAACATCCGTTTTATGGACTCCTAGATCTGCCATAACTCCAAACGATGCCACTTTTTTATCATAAAACCAAGAATCTTTTTTGCCAGTCCAACCCTCAGGTCCTGGATGAGCAAAATGAGTTTGAAAAGCAATTATTTCTCCTAGTTCCCCACTTTGTATAATTTCCTTAGCTTTAACATGTGACTTTGCTAGTCTTTGATTTTGTCCAATCAAAAGAACTTTGCCTGTTTCTCTAGCAGTCTTAACCATCTCTAAGGAATCTTCAAGAGTAGTAGCCATAGGTTTTTCACATAAGACATGTTTTCCAGCTTTAAGTGCCTGAATAGTAACAGCAGCATGATCTTTATTCGGAACTAATACACTTACCGCGTCCACATCAGAGTTTAACAACTCTTCTATGGAGTCATAGGCTTTCCCCCCGTAAGTTTTTTCATACAACTGTGCAACGTCAAAAGTCCTATTATAGTAAGCTACCACCTCTACATTAGGATTTTCTAAATACTCAGGAATATGACGTACCCTAGCTATTTTCCCACAACCAATAATTCCAACCTTTAACACTAGTAACACATCCTTTCACAGCAAATATTGACAATCTAACCAAATTTCCTTCTGTTTTGATAATTCTGCATTAATACAGCAATAACGATAATAGCGCCACTTATTGCACCATTAAGGAATGTAGACACATCTGCTGCTGTTAAAATATTACTTATCATTTTAAACATTAATACTCCCATAAAAGTACCAAGTATTTTGCCTCGGCCACCGCTCATTGCTGTACCGCCAATTGCTACAGCAGCTATTGTTTCCATTTCATATCCCACAGCAGCGCTTGCAGCAGCTACTGCTGTCATCCTAGAAGCATATATTACTGCAGCAAGTCCACACATTAGTCCAGTAATTGCGAATACTAAAATTTTAACTAAATCCACATTTACTCCAGATAATCTTGCGGATGTTTCATTACTACCAACTGCATATATATGTTTACCCAGTTTCGTTTGCTTCATAATAACATCAAATATTATGGCAACTACTATAAAAATAATCATAAGATATGGGATTTTTACATTTCCCCAAAGTGGTACTCCTCCAACTGCCAAAAGCCTAAACGTTCCAAACAATTCTTTTGACACTGTAAATGGTCCTCCTGATCCAAAATGGTTTATTATTGACCGAGCGGCTCCCATCATGGCCATTGTAGCTATCATAGATGGCATACCACCTTTGGTAATAAGCAGTCCATTTACTGAACCAATAAATAATCCAAATACAGCACAAAAAAGCACCATTATTATTACACTTCCAGTTGCATTTAAGACCAGTATTCCAAATCCTCCAATTAATGCAACCTGAGAGCCTACTGAAATATCGATCTGTCCAGCAGATATTACCATGCTCATACCCATAGCAATAAGGCCAATCATAGAACTTTGTATAAATATATTAGAAATATTTGTCCATGTGAAAAAGTTTTTATTTACAACGCCAGCAATTACTACTAATAAAACAAATGATAATATAAAACTATATTCTGATACCAATTTTTTAAATATATATTTTGCAGTAATATCCTTATACTTCTCTCCCTTGATGTTAAGCATTTTCCACCTCCAAATTTGCGCCAGTAGAATAGTACATAATATTTTTCTCTGTAAGTTCTTCTCTGTCAAGCACAGCATTTACTGTACCCTTATATAGTACAATGCATTTATCTGCTACCTTATATATTTCTGGAAACTCAGGGCTAAATACAATAATCGCTTTCCCTTCTTTCGCAAGTTCCGCAATTAAATGATAAATTTCAAATTTAGTTCCAACATCTATCCCTTGTGTAGGATTATCAAATAACAGAACATCTGCATCCACTTCCAACCACTTCCCTAAAATAACTTTCTGTTGGTTTCCACCAGATAAAGAAGTAATTACATTTCGAGGATTTCCTGCTCTAATATCCAAAGTTTCCTTGTTATGAATATATCTTGAGTGAACTTCTTTATTGGATATAAGTATTTTTTTAAATTTCGTATTAAGATATGCCATATTTATATTGTCATATATTGATAGATCATTGTGAATACCTCGTTCTTTACGCATACGAGGAACAAGTCCAATCCCTCTTTTCATAAACTTACGTATGTTAGAACCAGGTTTTATCTGCTTCCCGCCGACTTCCAATTGACCACTAAATGACACTTCCCCAAATAATGCATCTGCAATATCATCTCGTCCACTACCTTGTAAACCAGTTATGGCTAGCACTTCTCCTTTATGAACATCAAAGTTAATATTGTGGAAACCTTTGCCAAATAGATTTTTTGCTGAAATTGCTACCTCTTCTCTTGAGTTATTAATATGCTCTGAGAATTTTTCATCTAAAAGATATCTACCAATCATCATCTCGGTAAGATCATTTTCATCAATATCATCAAACTCTCCTTGTGAGACCAACTTACCATCCCGAAGAACATAATACTTTTCACATATCTCAAATAGCTCAGGCATTTTGTGTGAAATATATATAAAACTTACTCCTTCCTCTAAAAGTAGACGCATTATTTTAAACAAATTAGAAATTTCATGAGTTGACAATGCTGTTGTAGGTTCATCCATTATTATTAGTTCGCATTTAAAGAGTAGAGCTTTTGCTATTTCAACCAATTGTTTTTCAGCTGCTTGAAGATCCCTCATTATGGAATCAGGATCTATATTCACATTCATACGTTTAAAAACCATATTGCTTTGTCGTATCATTTCTTTTTTATTTAATAATCCATATTTGTATTTTATTTCATCAGCAAGAAACATATTTTCAAATACCTTTAAATCATTACACAAGTTAAGTTCTTGACGTATGATCCGAATTCCGAGTTGGTTTGCTACTCTTATATTATTTATTTGTACTTTTTCTCCGTTAATAAAAACATCACCCTTAGTAGCAGGATATGTTCCTGTTAGAATGTTCATAAGCGTAGTTTTTCCTGCACCGTTTTCTCCAACTAAGCCAACAATTTCTCCGGTATCTATTCTAAAATCAACATTATCTAAAGCACGAACAGGACCAAAATCTTTTGTGATCCCTTTCATTTCTACAAGCATGTACTCACTCCTCTTCTTGTAATAATTTATAAAGGTGTTTTGTATAGTTAATGAACCGACCGATCAAGCGGCCGGTTCATCATCTATACAATTATTTTTTGCCACTCATATTAGAAATTACCTATAGAGTATCTCTCCTCGTAAATATCACTTGCTCTATAAGTGTCAAAGTCATAATCTGCTCCACCAGCATTACTTATTGAGAAAGATGGGATCAAGTATTGTCCATCTTTTAGAACAGCACCATCATAAGGTTCACCATAAAGATGTGTTACTGAAAGTCTCAATGCCTCACGTATAAAAGCTGGAGCAAAATAGAATGTTGTAAATTTAATCCCAGTGTCAGTTTCTTCAAATTTAGACATTGTACCTTCACGTCCACCAACAGAGGTTATTAGTTTAATATTAATTTTTGCATTTCCAGAATATGCATCTAATGCATTCATTAGACCATCAACAATCTCGTCATCATGTGTAACAATCAGGTCAAGTGCTTCCACTTCTGCTACTGTTTTTGCATTTAACCAGTTTTCCATCTCTGATTGAGCCTTCTCAGTTGACCAATCAGTAACAAATGTGTTTGCTACTTGTTCAAATTTGTCATCAATAACTTCATCCATACCATCACTACGTTGTGCTGTAACTGTTGAACTGTCACCAACGAATCTAAGGTATTGAACATCTTCTTCATCTTTGAAAAATTCATTTAGATATTCACCCATCATTTGACCTATACCAACATTGTCTCCCATGATTTCTCCTACAATACCCCCAAAATTATCTATCAATCTGTCATAAATAACTAACTCAACTCCTGCATCCAAAATGCTTTGTGCAGCACTTCTAAGTGCTTCACCTTCCATTGGCCATAGCATAATAAGGTCAATATCATTACCAGCTAATAAGTTTTCAATAGAGGTAATCTGATCTGAAGCCTCTAACCCGTCCTTAACAACTATCTCAAGGCCTTCGTATTCTTTCATAAGAGCATCTGCTTCCATTTTGGCATGGGCGACACTCTCTCCTGTAAAACCATGGTCACCAGAAGGTATAACTACACCAATTTTAAAAGACATATCACCATCTGTTTCACCGCCGGTCTCGCCTTCTACAGGTGCTTCAGGTTCCGCAGGTTTCTCAGGCGCATCTGTTTTAGAACAAGCACCCAATGTTATAACCATGATTACTGCTAAAAATACTGCTAAAAACTTTTTCAATTTTAACCCCCCTTAATTTTTTTTATGATAATCGGCAATGCCGTACTATCCTGATTAATTGCTCATGTATTACTTATTTTAATCAAATATAATTACACCTTTTATATAACCGTCTATTTTTTTAATGGATTCCTCAAATATAGAATTCATCCCTTCTATATCGCCAAATTTGGCAGTGTGTGTAATAAGTCGCTTTGTATCATATACCCCTTTTTCAATAAGGTTAGCTGTTCCTTGAGTTAAGTCACGAAAGTGCAAATTACTCTTTGGAGCTATATTTAATACTTCTAAACCTCTTGTGTGCCACCTAGTGCCATCATATGTTCTTAATCCACGATGCCATGAACCAATTACTAATTTCCCATACACATTTGCAGTAAGACTAGATGCCAAGTCTAGAGCCTGCTGATTCCCAGCGAATTCTATGACGATGTTTGCCCCACCTTTAGATATGATTTTATTAATTTGATTTTGCCCTTCTTTTGAGTCTATATTATAACAGTTATTTGTGTATTCCCTTGCTATAGAAAGAGGATAGTCATTTATGTCAAACACTGTGACTTTTCCTGCCTGTGACCCTCGCATAAGACCCTGTAATGTTAATAGCCCCATATAGCCAGCCCCAATTAATACAACACTATCTCCTGGCTGAATATTTGTTTTATTTAATATATTTACAACACATACAACAGGTTCACCAACCCATTTCACATAATCAGTCTCATTTTTAGGCAATTTAGCCACACAATCATATTCAACATTAAAATGAGTTGCCATCATCTCATCTCCGCCTGTGCCTGCAAAAACCTTGTCTCCTATTTCAAAATTCTTTACTCCGTCACCTTTATCCGTAATTATACCTACTCCCTCATGCCCAATTCTATAAGGACAAGGTTTTAGTGAATCCATTCCTCTATAAAGATAAGAATCCCATGCACAAATCCCAACTGCTTTTGTTTGCACTTGAATTTCATTATAATTAGGAGGAGAAAGTTCTACCGGCAGTATTTCAATCTTATTTGGTTCTACTACCCACAAAGCATGTGCTTTCATATATTAGCCCCTTCCTGGAAATTTTATTATTTACTTAATAGACTTATAACTTCATCTAGTTTTGCAGCCCCTGTCTTGCCAATCATTTTTATAACAATAGACGATGCAGCATTCCCAACTAATGCAGCTTGCTCATAATTAGCGCCCTTTGTCATTGCAAAGATAACACCTGCATTGAATGCATCTCCTGCTCCCACAACGTCAATCTCTCCAGTCACTTTAAAAGCAGGTACTTTGTAAGCTGCGAGTCCATCATAAATAACGGAACCTAACTCTCCTAATGTAACATAAATAGGTTGTCCATTCTTTTCATATAATTTCTTAGAGTATTCTAATGCAACATCTGGATTTGCTGTTTCATCGTCTACATCAAAAACCTGGGCTATTTCTTTGTGGTTGCATTTCAAAATCATATTCTTAAATTTGTATATATCACTACGGGAATCAACATACCATATTATATCATTATATTTACTAGCAAGGTCTGAGAGATTTTTTTGTACATATTCAGTTATAGCGGCACAATCTTTTTCAGTATATTGATCAGAAATAATTATAGCATCACTAATATGGAGTACTTTCTCCAAGTTTTCTAGTAACTGTTTTTGTATATGCATTGGTGTAGTTGTAAAATTCTTGATGTCAAAACGATTCATCTCAGTTGCCTTGTTGTTTACAACACGCATTGGCTTAATATAAGTTCCTGTATTTCTCTCATCTGTATGAACCATTAGAGAAATGTCCGACCCTACATTTTTTAGATATTTTAATAGTTCAAAGCCCTCACCATCATTTCCAACAATTCCTATAGTATATACTTTCGCGCCAAGTGCTAGTAAATTATTAGCTATAGTTCCCCCGGCACCAGCATAGTTTTTTTTATGTGTAACCTGATATGCCGTTAAGCCAGTTTCCAGGGATAACTCGTCCTTTTTAGAATCTATATATAAATACTTATCCAAACAGAAGTCCCCAAAAACAGTGATTATAGGCTGTTTTTTTCTTTTTAATATTTGAACAATTTCATTCAAATCCAAAAAATCACATCCTTGCTTTTATTTCTAAATCAATTGCACATTTAGCTAGACTAGGTAACGTTTGCTCGTGCAGACCTTGAATGTAATAACTATTGCCACCATCAGCTACCGTACGTGCAAGTATCGTCTTCCAAGGACGAAAATAATACCTTACATCAGATTTAGGCGGTGTCACATCATGGCCTTCATCAGGGATTTCGTGAATGTCAAAAACTGCAGTAGTGAAATGAGTTATTTTTTCTCCTTTTTGATGTGCAACATTTCTAGCCATGGCAAGTGCCTTTAAATATACTTCAGGCCCAGTTACTGCTGACCCAAAGTTTAAAAACACTCCACCCTCGAGTTTTGTTATTGTTTCTGCATATATTAAAAAATCAATATATGAGGCTTCTCCCAAAACTGCACCGTTTGCATTATTGTGTTCGTGTATAATATCACTGCCAATACTAATGTGAATTGTGCATGGGATTCCTAAGTGATAAGCGTTTGCAAGCACGCTATATTTTTTATATGGTAAATCATTTTCCCAAATATATCTTCCAATGGATTCGCCAGCACCAAGGCCGTCCTTAACACCTTCCAGTAAAATATCATTTATTAGCCCTGTTTCATGCCAAAGGCCAAACTGACCTTCACTTACATATTTTGCAACTGATTCACAACTTTGTCCAATAAGGGAAAATTCAAAATCGTGGATGCTTCCAGATCCATTAGTGGCAAAATGATTCACCAGTCCTCTTTTCATAAGTTCAATCATATATAATGAGCAGCCCGTTCTTATAACATGTCCTCCATACATCAAGATCGATGCAGCTTTGTTTTGTTTAGCTTGTAGCATAGCTTCTGCTACAGCATCTATCTTAGAATTTTGTAAGGGACCAGGAGAATTGTCGACAGGAATCAAAACCTTAAGCAAGTCTACATCGTGTATGCGCTCACTAAGCGGTTTAGTTATTAATCTTCTTGTATCAAATTTTTTAAATGTCACTCCATGACCTCCTCATAAAATCTAAAAGCCTATGACTGTCACTAAAGTCAGGTATAACACAGTCAGCTCCAGCTTTAAGGAGTCTACTCCGTTTCCATACATTTATAGATGTATCTTTATCCTCTTCGTTTGTAGCCACTGCGACTGCATAAGAGTCTATGTTTTTTGCAATCTCTATCTCAACATAACCATCTCCAAAAGTTATTAAGTCTGAGCCTTCTAAAGATTTATTCTTTATTAAATCATTTATCACCTGTTCTTTAGAACACATTGTACTATTATCATCTCTTGCACCATGAATCTCTTTGAAATAATGTGCAACATTTAATAATTCTGCTTCTTTCAATACATCTATCTCATCTGTGCCACTTGTAAGATAACAATCTATACCCTCATTCTTAAGTTTCTCAAGGAAATCTACGACACCAGGCACCATATATGGCGAAGGGTCTCCTCCATTTTTAAGGTCATCTATGCGCATTTTTATATGTTCATTTAATCGTCTTAGATATTCAATTTTATATTCCAATGGCTCTTTTGGAATGCCACCATACTTTATTATTTCATCATGCAAATGTATACACTGAAATATAGTTTGCTTTCCGGTTAGATAATCAACAAAATCCATAACAATTTTTTCAGCTGTCCCTTTGTCTCTCATCTCTGGACATTTTAATAATTCCTGAGTGAAATATTCGTACATAATTGGTTGCCAGCCCTCACGAATTAAACTAATAGTTCCATCAAAATCAAATATTGCATATTTAGGCTTTATCCCTTTGGGGTAATTTATAATTTCAATATCCCATATATATTTAAGTTTCTCTCTAACACTAGAAATTAGCGCATGAATGTAAATCATATGAAAATCTTCAATTTGTTCCATATTATCTGTAGGTGCAATGAGAATATGATCACATAACGCTTTCATTTTTCCCCCATCACGTCCACCAAAACCTACAACTGTTAGCCCCATTTGCCTAGCAGTTTCACAAACTTGAAGTATATTAGGTGAATTGCCACTACCGCTAAATACAACCATTAAATCTCCTGGTTTTGCAAATGTACGCAACATTATACTAAATATCTCCTCATAGCTGAAATCGTTTGCAAGGCAAGTCAGCAAAGCTGTAGAATCATTGAGACAACGGGCCCGAAAACCCTCTCGATTATTAACTCTGGCACCTTTCACCAAGTCATTAATAAAGTGACTTGCTGTTGCTGAGCTTCCACCGTTTCCTGCAGTAAATACTGTACGATCCTTTTTTTTGCTAATAAGAATCTCATTGATAATATCATTTAATACTGTAAAATCAGTTTTTTCTAAGGCTTTACTAATTTCACTTGCGTAAGTTTTAGGATCAGATGAACCATCATAACTAGTTGTTAATATAATAATCCCCCCTTATGATAAGTATTGTCTTGTTTCTTATATGTTTACCCCACACCAAGGTTTTATAATCTATTTTTAAATTGTTAAGTGCCTCATTCAATAAATAAAGCAAATCCATAGAAAAGAGTGCAAGTATTGTAACTACTGTATGGTTAATTTATTTTATATTCTTATACCCTAAATGGTGCATAAAAATCTCTACCTACAAATCATATTTAACTCCTTGGTTCCTTAGCAACTCTCTTCTCTTTTCATAATCAGGCAAGATGCTTTTTACCAGGTTCCAATACTCTGGTGAATGGTTCATATGGACCATATGGCACATTTCATGGACTACAAGATAATCTAGTACTGGTGATGGAGCCATAATGCATTTCCAATTAAAGTAGAGATTCCGCTGATTACTACAGCTCCCCCAACGCTTTTTCTGTTCTTTTATCATTACCTTATTTGGTGCTAAATCAAAATATTTTTGATAATAAGAGACTCTTTCCAGAACTTTTTGCAGAGCCTTTTCTTTATACCATTTTTCAAGAGCAAGCCTTATAATATCTGCATCATTTGAATGGGTGTGTACATAAAACTTCCCTCTAAATAACTTAGCCTCAGGTACTTTGCAAGATTCATCAATAACAATTTGTAGAGAGTAATTTCTCCCCATATAAATAAAACTCTCGCCATTTACATATTCTCTATCCCTTTTTAGGTATTCCATTTCCCTAATTTGAAATAATTTCTGAGTAATCCATTTTGATTTATCCTTCACAGCTTTTAGTATCTCGTCCTCTTTTATTCCTTTTGGCGAAATTACCGTAACTTTATCAGGTGCTTGTATTTGTATTTCCATAGTTTTTCTATTTCTGTATACCACATGGAACTCGATAGTTTGGGTTCCGTACTCATAGTTTAATTTCATTTCTTATTGCTCCAATCATTCTTATAGTAATGAATCTTAGCAAGCTTGATAATTTTACTGGTCATTAATCCTTATTCCGAATTTATGTATACATTATGCCTTCTCGTCGTTTTATATCTGTTTTTATTATATCTTACTTCCATTTTATTATCTATTGGTAATTAGAAAACACCCTCTTCAAGATCCTATATAGGATCTTAAGAGGGTATCGTTAAATCTATACTAAATCTATTAAATTAATTCCCGCTTCCCCTACTGTTATCGGGTTAAAGATCGTGAATATTCCTGTCTAATTAAAAGCTGGAACAACTCCACCATTATAGTTGTCTTCTATATAAGTTTTTACTTTATCAGATTGCAAGGCGTTTAAAAGTTTTATAAATTTTTCTTCTTTTTCTTCCCCATCTCTTACTACTACAACATTTACATAAGGAGAATCTGCATCTTCAATAATTAGACCATCACTTACAGGGTTAAGACCTGCTTCTAGAGCATAGTTTCCATTTATAATTGCTGCATCTACTTCATCTAGGGTTCTAGGTAGAAATGCTGCTTCTAATGGGTTGATCTTTAAGTTTTTAGGATTGTCTATTATATCTTTTTCTGTTGCATTTAAACCTGCATCTTTGCTTAATTTAATAAGACCATTAGCTTCTAAAAGTA
>CAZRXS010000033.1:0-14984 GCA_964604145.1 uncultured Gudongella sp.
AAGGAGATTGTAGCCTTTGCTAATACAAAAGAAATAGAGCGTAGCGAATATTGATTGACAGCAAGCTATGGCCGCCGTAACACTGCTTTTGAAGGAGTAAAATAACTGAACAAGCAGGTGTGCTTCTTGTGTCAGGAATGTCCAAGAACTCGAGTGTTTAGAATTAACCTTTTACTAAATCGATGTATTATTTCACAATAAAAAAATAGAATAAATTGAGTTAAAAAGTGTATAATTGTATAAAAAGGGAGGAAGTTTATGAATTTTGATTTTGTTTTACCTTCGAGTATAAGATATGGAAAAGGTATTGTTAATGAGTTAGATGGAGAACTTAACAAGTTATCTGCTAAAAAAATAATGATTGTTTGTGATAAGGGAATAATAAAGGCAGGAATTCTTGAGCAAATTTTAAGTCTTTTGGATAATGAAAAGGAAATTGTCATATTTGATGAGGTTGAGGCTAATCCGAAGGATTACAATGTCCAGAATGGAGCTGATTTAGCCAGAAAAGAGAATGTGGATGTACTTGTTGCAGTTGGTGGGGGAAGTCCGATTGATGCAGCGAAAGGAATAGCCGTGCTTGCAAGGCAGGGCGGAGTTATAAGGGATTATGCGAATAAAACAATTGGAGAGGATTGCCTGTCTCTTATTACTGTCCCAACGACTGCGGGAACAGGAAGTGAAGTAACCTTTTCAGCAGTAATAACCGATACTAAAGAGAACTTCAAATTTACAATAAAAAGCCCGGCAATAGCCGCAAAAGTTGCATTGGTAGATCCTGAGCTTACGTACACTCTACCAAAACTTGTAACAGCATCAACTGGTATAGATGCGCTTACGCATGCAATTGAGGGATACACAGCCACATGTACTGACCCAATAGCAGAAGCTTTGGGACTATATGCAATAGAGTATATTTCCAAGTATATTGTAAGAGCAGTCAAGGATGGCTCGGATGAAGTGGCAAGGGAAGGAATGATGCTAGGAAGCCTTTTGGCTGGCCTATCATTCAGCCATTCAGATGTGGCATCTGTTCACTGTATGGCTGAGGCATTGGGAAGTGTATACGACAAGCCACACGGGCTTTGTAACTCCATAATTCTTCCACACATAATGAATGAGAACCTTCCTTTCGTTTTGCATAAGTATGCGAGAATTGCTAGGACTATGGGTATAGAGGATAAGAATGATGAAAGTGCAGCAAAAAAAGGAATAGAACTTATTAGGAATATTTCAGCTGAAATTGGATTACCAGATTTTAATTCTCTTGAAATAGACCCGGCTAAATTCAGACTGCTTTCGGAATTATCGATGAATAATGCTTCCAACAATAGCAATCCCAAAAAAATGAATATAGACGACTACGAGAATCTGTTCCACAAAATGAACCGTAGATAGCCTTAAAGAAGCGCTAGATAAGCATATAAAGGAGCCAGTCATTTTAAATGTGTCGGCTCTTTTTATTTACATTTTTGTTATATCACGAGTATAAAGAATCCTATGTTTTAAAAAAAATCTTGATTTCAAAGGTAAAGGATTGAGAACAATGTCAAAATTATTTATGTATGGTACATCTCTTGGTGAATAGGAAAATCGGAACCATAGGCGATAAAAAAATAACCACAATTTTTCTATTTAATATATTGACAGGTGTAGTCTAATCGTGTTAGACTGTAAGTGTCTAAAGACATTAGACTGAGGAGGTTCCTTATGGAAAAATATAAATTTGGTGAGATGGAAAAGAGATTTGCAGATATGATATGGGAGAATGCACCAATTCAAACCTGTAAGCTTATCTCATTATGTGCACAAGAATTTGATTGGAAGAGAACTACAACATACACAATGCTAAAGCGGCTAATTGACAGAGGGATTTTTAAAAATGATAAAGGAATTGTTTCGGTGTTGATAAAAAAAGAAGATTTTTTAGCTGCAAAAGGTCAAGCGTTCTTAGAGGAATCATTTGGAGGATCTCTACCAAATTTTTTAACAGCCTTTACCAGACGAAAAAAGCTAAGTGAAAAAGAGATTCAAGAAATCCAGGAAATAATTGATGGATACAAGGAGGGATAGGCATGTTGGATAAAGTGTTTCTACAAGTTATCAATATGAGTTATATTGCTAGCGTAGTTATCTTGTTTGTAATAGCAGCAAGAATACTTCTTAAAAAAGCCCCAAAAAAGTATAGCTACATATTATGGGCAGCTGTTCTCTTTAGACTTATTCTACCAATTTCATTTGAAAGTGTTTTGAGTCTGATACCTGTGAATCCAAGGCCTATTTCAAATGATATTCTATATAGTACCACGCCACAGATTAACACAGGAATATCAAATGTTGATCAGTTAATTACTACCTCTATCCCTGAAGCAGAGGTAATGGCAAGTGCGAATCCCATGCAAATATGGATTTATATCGGATCCCTTATTTGGATTATTGGGATAGGTATTCTCTTAACTTACGGAATAATATCACTTCTAAAAATGAAAAGAAGATTAGATGATGCAAACTTTTATAAGGACAATATTTACAAAGCAGAAAACATAGACTCTCCTTTTGTTATAGGCTTGTTCCAACCTAAAATATATCTACCAACATCCTTGTCCGAGTACGAGGAAGAATATATAGTCCTTCATGAAAGTACTCATATAAAGAGGTTTGATCATATTATTAGATTTATAAGTTATTTGGTCCTATGTATCCATTGGTTTAATCCATTAGTATGGATAGCTTTTTGGATAAGTGGTGAAGATATGGAAATGTCTTGTGACGAAGCTGTTATAAGTCAATTAGGTCAAAATGTAAAAAAAGATTACTCACAGTCATTACTGAATTTAACAACAGGAAAAAGGAAATTGAGTATGACACCTCTTGCTTTTGGTGAAGGAGAAACAAAAGGGCGAATTAAGAATATCATTAAATTTAAAGAACCGAAGTTTTATATTATTATAATAGCTTTGATTATACTTGCGGTTGCCTTTATTGGATTAATGACTAATCCTAAGAGGGATTCTAAATATTATGCTAAAGAGTTTCTTGAAATAGTTACTCAGCCAGAAGACTTAGAATCCACAAAATACTTTCGTGATATTTTTAATTCTGGTGGAATAAGTCAATATAGTATGGAAGATTATAGTGATTCATTGAAAAAAGATTACGGATATTTGATGACTGATAGAGCTTATGATAATGCTGTATCCAATAGGTTTATACCGTGGGCGGAATTAATAAGAGAAGATACAAATTATAGTATTAAAGTTGATTCAATTGATTTAGTCCAAATGGATGTTTATGACGATGGAAGAGTCTACTTTGGTTATTTATTATCACTTCGAGTATTTTTCGCTGATGGAGGAAATGAGGCAGTTTCAGTATCAGGTGATATTGTTATGATTGAAGAAAATGGTTCTTGGATAGTAGATGCATTTAAACAAAATTCTGATTATCAGGATCTTAATAAGCTATTGTTCCCTAATATAAAGGTAGAAGTTACAGAACTTCCTGAAACTGAAGAGTTGCCAGAAATGATTAGTACGATAGATGGAATATGGGTTAATACAGATAAGGAAATCAATCTAGAAGTCGATGAAGATAAAATAATTGGAGAGATTAGGGCAGAAGATATTTTTGATATGACAGGGGAATATAAGACAGAAAATTCTAAAATTGTAGGTTCCACTTATGCATATTTTGGAGATAGTATTGTTGTTAGGATTGAAGATAAGTGGATATTATTTTCGACAATTGAAGATTGGGCAAGCGATAATGATATAAAATTAGGAAGAACAATGAGTATAGCTTATGATTTATCTTATGAAGCAACAATTTTTGGAGACTTAAATCAAGAAGAGATAAATAAAATAACAGAAGAAATAATGGCTGAAGTAAATGAAGACGATAACTATGAAAAAAACAAGGATTCAATAATTGAAAAAGTATTTAAAGAAAATGGGATAACTGATTCTGATAAAGTAGCTGCTGCAAAATCTAAACTTATTATTTTTAAATAATATTAAATGCGCATCAGTAGGGATGGACGACTCTGTCCATCCGATTAGCCTATTGCCAGCATTAATTTCACCAATCTTAAGAATAGACTATATTTCACTTCTTGAAAAAGCCCATGAAGATGATAAACTATTCATTAACTTTATAGCTGAGAGGGAATTAGAATCACAAAAAGATTTTTTAAGATTATTGCACATTTCACCAGCTAATACTAAACAAGATGATGATAGTGGGATGAAAATGGAATGATGCCGATCAATAAAGGTGGGTCGTGTGATAAAAAATATTGCATTGCAGTGGTTGATGGTAAGATGTATAATAAATTTGACGGAGCAGAGAATTTCTTATATAAAATTTATATAATATTGTAAATTAATAAATAGGTTCAAAGTAAAAAACTTTACTTATAATTTTTTACTTTCAAAAGAAATGGAGAATGGAGATGAAATTATATGAGTTATGAAGAATTCGAAATTGGTTACAGTGACTATGAACAAAAATGCAAAGAAATTCAAATGAAAAATGAAATCTATCTAGATGAGTTAGAAGAGGATCTTTTAAAAGTAGGATTAAAAGAAAACACCATATATAGACATTTGCGAAATGTAGACTTCTATATAAACACATATCTTTTGAGGGAAGAACCATTGGAGATGATATCTGGTACTAGTTATTTTTATATAGATGATTTTCTTGGCAATTTCTTTATTCGTAAGTGCATGTGGTCTACTCCTAGCACAATTAAAAGCAATTCAGCAAGTATAAAAAAATTTTATAAAAGCATGCTACAACGAGGTCATATAGACAAATCAAACTACTGGGAATTGACGGAAACGATAAAATGCAATATGGATTTCTGGTTAGAAGATTGTGAAATCTACAATGATCCAGATGCTCCCAATCCTTTTAGTCCCTTCTAATATTTAAAAGCTATTATCTTGACACAAAAAAGCCAGATACAAAAGACAAGCTTTAAATTAAATAAAGAAAAGAGGAAGGAACAGAATATGAAAAACAATATAGACTCAACAAAAAATAGAATCACTCCAGTACGTTTGCACTTAGAATTAAAAAATGATTATTTATCAGATTATCACAAGCGAATGTTGAAAAGATATGGTGAATCTACTAGTGGTGATTCAATAACTAGAGATATCCTAATACCTTCAGATATGCCACTTCACAATCTTCATTATGCAATTCAAAAATTATTTGGATGGCAAAACACACATTTGAGAAGTTTTTATTTACCAGATGAAATATATAGTAAGATAACAGGTGGTACGGTTAAGGGGTGGTCTGATTTAGTGGGGATACTATTTCAACCTCCATCCGAAGCAGAAGAAGATGTTTTCTGGGATGATGATTATGAAGGTGGAAGTTTTAAAATTTGGCTTAAAAAGAAATATACAGGTCCCTATATATATGGAGGGATTATGGAGCATCCAGAAGTTGCAAAGCAAGATATAGAGCAATTTTTAGAAGAATTCAATATGATAGAAGTTAGAGAATCCTTTATGGACTATATGGATCGAAAAAGACAAAAAGAAAATACCGAAATGAAAATAATAAAAATAGCACCCATAATTGATCTGACTCTTGAAGAGATGAATAATTCTATTATAATAGAGGGTGGAACTGAGAGTTTATTAGAACGATTAGAGGTGAATAAAGTACTTGCAGCTCAAGGTGAGGAGGTTTATTCTGATAATTTATTCCCTGTTACTAAAGAGCTTATTTACAATTATGATTTTGGAGATAATTGGATAGTTAAAATAACCAAGTACAAAGATTGTGAAGATCTATTAAAACAAAACCTTATTGATGAATATGAGTTGAAAGAGGCAGAAGAAATTCTACTAGATAAGCACAAACCAGTTTGTATTAATAAAGAGGGTTTATCTGTGTTTGATGATGTTGGTGGATTAAGTGGATTTGCAGATTTACTAGGTATGATTTATGAAGGAGAAGATAAGAAAGAAGCATCTAGTGCTCGTGCTTGGGCAAGGAGCCTTGGCTGGAGTGCTGGCAAAATTTCTAATAAAATGATGATATAAAATCAAAGGGTAAGGGGAACCTTATCCTTTTTAAATGGGAGTGGTTAAATATCTTTATTTTTATATATAAATATCTTTAATTCAAGTGAAGAAATTTTCTTCGTACAATGTATAATGATATTAGGGTTTACACTTTAAAGCCAGTAGAATACATAAATATTTTGGAGGGTAAGTTATGGAAAAGCCAGAAACGAAAGCACAAGTGTTTGTGCTAATGGCATCGGTACTATGGGGAACAACAGGTTCCGCACAAGCTTTTGCACCTCTTAATGCTACACCAATGGCAATTGGTGCATTACGTATGGCAATAGGAGGAACAGCTTTACTTTTGCTGGCAAGAGCAAGGGGGGCATTTACAAAAAGAATAAAAGTAAATAAAAAACTATTATCAATAGCATCTATATGTATGGCAGCTTACCAACCTCTTTTCTTTTTAGGAGTATTTAAAACAGGGATTGCACTTGGTACGATTTTAGCATTAGGAAGTGCTCCTGTTTTTTCAGGTATTATTGAATATTTTATGGGGGAAAAACTTAGTAAAAAATGGATTTTAGCTACTGTAATATCCATTATTGGATGCACTTTTATTTTCATGGGTCAAGGGGATGTGAATATAAATATATTTGGTTCGATTTTATCCTTAGGGGCTGGTTTATCATATGCATTATATGTAAGAGCATCTCAAGGGCTATTTCAAAATTCACGGAGAGATATGGTCAATGGATTGGTATTTTTTATAAGCGGAATTATATTAGCACCCATTTTATTTATAAGCGATTTAAGTTGGGTAATGTCTACACGTGGGATTATGGTAACGCTACATTTAGGGATAGTAGCAACTGCTTTAGCCTATACCCTATTTTCATATGGGCTTGTTAATATTTCCACACCCAAGGCTGTTACTTTAACATTAGTAGAACCACTTACTGCAGCTATATTGGGAGTAGTTTTGTTTAATGAAAAATTGTCAAGTATTTCTTTAGTTGGGATTTTACTTTTATTTTGTGGATTAATAATAAATTCCTATCCAGAAAAGTAAAAGATAAAGCAAAAACTGATTAAGGCTACAAGTGTATTTTAACTAGTTAATAAGTAAATAAAAGATTTAATAAATTCAATAAAAAAACAAATGCCAAACTAAGGGAAAATCTAGCATTTAATAAAAAACTTAACTAGGTTTGAAATATTATTTCAATTCTGCTTTTTTAATATCTATCATGAAACAAGCTTTTCTTTCATCTTATGTATTTCATTTGTTTTATCTAAGGTTTTAATTTCAAACCATAACCAAACACTAGTAAGAATAAATGCTCCTATATCAGATACTGGTGCTGACCACCAAACACCTTCCAATCCCCATATCCTAGGTAATATAAGTAAAGCTGGTATAAATATAAATACTTGTCTAGACAAACCAAGTATAGTAGCTTGTCTAGGTTTGCCAATTGCTTGGAAATAACTAGAACTAATCATTTGCACCCCAACTAGAGGTATAAACATAAAATTAATTGCCATAGCATGGACACCTAACTCTATCAATTCAGGATTTTTATTAAAAAGACTAATCAATTGTCTAGGCCAGATTTTAGAAACGACAAAACCAATAGTAACTATTCCGCTAGCAGCAAAAAGAGATAATTTCAAAGCGTCCTTTACCCTATCATATTTTTTAGCACCATAATTATATCCTATAATTGGTTGAGCGCCTTGGTTGATTCCCATAGCTGGCATTATTAAAAATGTAATTATACTCATTATTATTCCAATAACTGCTAAGGATAAATCTCCTCCATACTTGGCTAAGGATTTATTAAATATTGTTTGTTGAACACTTCCTGCAATTTGTAAAACAAAAGAGGGGAAACCAACTATTGCAATAGACTTAACGATTTTTCCTTCAAGTCTAAAGTTTTCTTTTCTAATTTTGACCTTGCTTCTTCCTGAAAAAAAATGATATAGTACCCAAGTACTGGTCACGCAATATGCAATAATTGTTGCTAGGGCAGCCCCTTTAATCCCCCAATTAAAAGGAAAAATAAATAAGTAGTCAAGCACTATGTTAGTTAAAGTTCCTATTAACATAGTATTCATGGCTATTTTAGGATTACCTTCAGCCCGTATAAAATTATTCATACCAGCACCTATGGCTAGGAAGATATTACCAATTAGTAGTATTCTCATATAATCCATAGCATATGGCAATACATCAGGGCTGGCTCCAAAGAAAAGTAAAATAGGTTTAAGAAATATTAAGCCTAAAATTGTTAGAGTAAGCCCAATTGTTAAAAATAATACTAAGGCATTTGCAACAATTTTTTCTGCCTCTTTTTCCTTTTTCTCGCCTAAACGTATTGAAATTAGAGAAGTAGCTCCCATTCCTATTAACATAACACATGCCATAAACATAGTAACTATGGGTAGGCACACAGTAACCCCTGCAAGGGCTAGATCTCCGACGCCGCGGCCTACAAAAATACTATCTACTATATTATACAAAGCATTTACTAGCAAACCAATTATTGCAGGTATAGAGAATTTAAGTAATAGTTTTGGAATACTCTCTATCTCCATTTTATTTGTATTATTCACACTTTACACTCCTTAAAAGTTTCAAAATTGATTTATATCATGAGATACCATATCATAGATGGTTTCAAAACTCCAGCAGTAAAGAATTATATTTATCTTCCCCAGGTTGTAAAGTAAAGTGAAAGGAAATTCCAAGAAATATTCTATACAATTGTTTTGCTTTAATAGAAAATGCGAAATCAGATATAAACATATCCTATTATAAACTCACAAATACAGAGAAAAACCAACAACTTAGAAAGTGAATCAAATAAATAATGAAATGTCCAAGCAAATGAGTAACCAATTTGCTTGGACATTTTAATTTAGACTACAAATCCACGTATCAAGATTACTTCATTAGTTCTACATAATTGTTCTTGGTAATGCTTTTACCATATATTAAATATCCTGGTTCTATATTAAATTTATAATAGGACATCGTGAAATGAAGGTGTGGACCCGTTGAAAAACCTGTTGACCCAACTGTTCCAATTAATTGACCTCGTCCTACTAAGTCCCCTTCAGTGACAAATAATTTCTCCATATGCAAATAAACACTAAATAACCCTTCGCCGTGATCGATAACTATGGTGTTACCAGTTAAGATTAGTGGCATAGCCAACTTAACCTTACCTCTATTTGTTGATAAAACTTCAGTACCACGAGGTGCTGCGATGTCGAGTCCCGAGTGTCTGTAACTTGTTGGGGCACCATTAACAGTACGTGATTCACCAAATTCAGTAGTAAGCCTACCTTTAGTTGGCAATATAAAAGCTTCTGTATAATACTTTACAGGTGATGATGTTTCTATTGCAGGATTAAAATATTTTCTGTATTCTTTGTTGGCTTCATCTGTTTTTGTGCTAGATACAATACTTTTATCGACAGTAAGTTTCTGAACTCTGAAATTTCTTGGAACAATCTCGATATTTTTTGTAGTTATATTTCCTGTTTTAGTATTAGTGAATTTAAGTTTATATATTCCTGGTTTTGTATTGTAGTTGGTTGGAATATATCCTTGGATTAGACCCTTGTTATCGTAAAATTTAACGTCAGGATGCAAGTCTTGAACCATAGAGATTACAGAAGTACTTGCTTGCATGATGTATAGTTATTCTTAGTACATCTCCCTGTTCAAGTTTATTTTTTGAAATTAGGATATTTTCTGCAAGTTCTCCGTCATTTATGGTTCCTTGTTTTACCAGTAATCTATATGATATTATGGCAGCCTCTGACCTATTGGCATATTGTTTAGGAAGGAATGTTTTATCAGGATAACCTCTTATAAAATCTAATGCAACAGAGGCAATAGAATTATCATAATAACTAGTTGATACTTTATCAAAATCACTTAAACTTGAGCTTACATTATTAATGGCTGAAGAATCGATTAAACCTCCAGATTCAATATATGCATTAACTACAATACTGGCCATTTCCTCTCGAGATATATTTTTATTGAATGTTGCTTCATCCATACTTCCATATTCATTATAAGTGATAAGGTCATTTTTGAGTGCGGCTTGGATAAAGGGTTGCCCCCAGTATTCCTCTCTTGATTTATTTCGTATATTAATACCTTGAGAGTTAAGAATCATGGCAATAAATTCAATTCTTTTAATATTGTCGTCGGGTTTAAAAGTACCATCGGGATAACCAGAAACAGCATTGTAAGATGAAACCGTTTCTATATATGATTTTGCCCAGTGATTTTCGATATCGCTAAAGTTTGCTGCCAAGATTGGTGTTTCAACACCTATAGTGGATACAACAATAATCAAAATTATCAGGATTAAACTTAAGATTCGTTTTCCATGTTTATATATCATTTATTTCACTCCTTTCAAAGAAGTTCATATTGAATTTTTAAGCATTCACTACTTATATTGTATCTTATTCGTGATATAATTGCATTATATAGGGCTATTTTTATTCTAGCTAGCGATCTAGGGAAAAGGCTAGAAAGTAATTAAAAAGTCCAGGTAGGGGGTACTTATTCTTGGAAGAAAAGAAAAGTAGTTTATTATTTAATTTAATTGCACCCATTTACGGTCTGTTCTATAACTATCAGAAAAGATGGTACACCAGAATCGTTGATAGTGTTAAAAGTACAATTGATATATCTATCTTTGATTCAATAATTGATGTAGGGTGTGGTACAGGCGCATTGTGCTCTGTATTAAAGGATAAGGGTATGGATGTGACTGGAATTGATCCTGCCATAAAAATGCTTAATATTGCCATGGATAAAGCAGAAAATAAGGGAATAAAATTTCTTCAGGCAAACGTACTTGAAGGATTACCATTTAAGGACAAAAGCTTTGATATTGCTATATCATCTTATGTGGCTCATGGTTTAGAGGCAGAAGAAAGAAAAAGGATGTATGCTGAAATGAGCCGCCTTGCAAGAGAATATGTGATTATTCACGATTATAATAATGAAAGATCATTTTTAACATCTATTATTGAATGGCTGGAAGGTGGAGATTATTTTCATTTTATTAAGCATGCAGAACCTGAGATGAAAGACTGCCTTTTAGAGATGAAAGCTTGCTTTTCAGAAGTCCGAGCTATTAATGTAGGTGTGAGGGCAAACTGGTATATTTGCAAGCCAATTTGAATTGCACAGACTCTAAAAAAACTTAAATCTACATCAGTGGAGCAATTAGTTTTAATATTTTTCCAGCTATGGTCATAAGAATATTATATCTTTTAATATCATCTAAAGTAACTCTCTGCGACTGTTTTAAAGTCTCGTTAAAATCTGATTTAATCTCTGAAGTAGTTGCTACATCCTCCATATATAAACCACATTCAAAATGATGATATAAACTTCTATAGTCAAGGTTAATTGTTCCAACAACAGCTTTTTTGTTATCACTTAAAAATACTTTTGCATGCATAAATCCAGGAGTATATTCATAGATTTTGACACCATATTTCATTAATTCTTTATAATGGCTTCGAGATTGAGCAAAGACAAACTTCTTATCAGGTATATGAGGCATTATAATTTTCACATCAATTCCTCTTCTAGCAGCAAATTGTAAGGAGGTTAACATTTCACCATCTAATATTAAATATGGTGTCATAATATAGACATAATCTTCTGCCCGATTTAATATATCCATATATATCATTTGCCCTACTTTATCATTATCTAATGGAGAGTCGCCAAATGGTAATACATAACCCTTTTTCTCTATATTTAATGGCTTTGATTTATATAAGTCTGTCAAATAACTTCTGTTTTCTTCACCTGAATTCCACATTTGTAGGAACATTATAGTAAAACTTTCTACTGATTTTCCTTCGATCATAACAGCTGTATCTTTCCAATGACCATAGACTTCTATTTTATTTATATACTCATCTGCAAGATTTATTCCTCCTGTAAAAGCAACACGTCCATCAACTACTAATATCTTTCTGTGATCCCTATAATTATATTGAGTTGAAAGGAATGGGCGAATTGGTGAAAATACCTTAACCTCAATTCCTAATTCCCTTAATTTTCTTGGATAACTACGAGGGAGCAGGGAAAATTCACAAGTTCCATCATACATAAACCTAACTTCTACACCTTCTTTTACTTTGTCAGATAAAATCTTTAAAATTTGACCCCACATATACCCTTCATCAACTATAAAAAACTCCATAAAAATAAATTTTTCAGCTTTTTGCAACTGTATCAATATTTCTTTAAAGGCATCTTCGCCTAAAGGAAAATATTTTGTTGAGGAATTTTCATATATTGGGAATCCTCCTGCTTTTCCAGTATATGTAGCCAAATTATATAATCCTTTGTTTTCTAATCTTAACTTTTTCATTAAATATTCTTGTTCTACAAACTCTGTTTGAGTTTCTTTTACTATAAGTTTAAAACGCTTTTTGATAGTACGATGACCAAGATCTGTCCGTATAAAGATATAAAACAATCCTCCAAATCCAGGCAAGAGCATAATTAGTATAATCCAAGATAATTTTACATTTGTATTATGGTTTGAGTTAATTACATATACAACCATAAAAAATGAAAATGCTAATAGTGTACCAACTGTATAGGTTAAAAAGCCCTCTAGAAACCTATATACTGTAAATAATACTAATATCTGTACTATTAAAAGAAGAATTATAATTCCAGTTCTTCCAAATAAAATTCGCATTATACCACGTCTGCTTTTCTTTAGAAGCAAGATTTGATTAGATTTATTTAATTTATTAGAGCTCATCTTCATCATTCCCTTTTTTATGTTTTAGCCTACAATAATCATATTATAACATATTGCTAACACTCTAATATATTAGCACACAAATTATTCAAATTAGAAAAAACTAGCCGCTATGGCTAGTGTAAATGGATAATAACTTTGATATATTAAAGTTATAAATATACTGAAAGGATAGCTATATGAAAAAAGTTGCTTTAATTACAACAAATAAAATACTTGCACAAAGCCTGGCTGCTGCTATTAGAGCTATGCTTAACTTTAATTTTGAATTTTTTATGCTGCTTGATGCAAATCAGGCCTTGATAGATGCTGAGATTTTTGAAATAGATATAGCTTTAATAGATCTTATGGATAGAGGTACACAAGAAAAAGATAGACTTCTCTCATTTTGTGAATCGTTACATAAAAGATTGCCAGATTGCCATCTTCTTTTGCTTGTTCCACAAGAAGATCTGGTAAGGCGAGAAATAGCAACCCAAGCAAAGAAAAAAGAAATAGTTGATGATTTCGTATTTTATGATGCTTCGCTAAAATACTTATTTGCAAAACTATCATCGTTTTAAAAACGTCAATAAAGTGGACAAGAGGGTAAATTTAATATATATTTAGTATAGGATATATAAAACAATTTTAGACATGCTTTAATGTTTTTCATTAGGGGGTGTTTTTTTTCAAACCTTGTCGAGTTAATTCTGTAAAGCTTTTAAGCATTTCCTATATACTTATAATACTTGTAGCTCTTTTTAGTGGCTGTGAAAAAAAAATAGCGTCCAAATCGATTATTTGTAATCTGGACGATTATTCCTTATACCCAAAATTTGTTGAACAAGTATTACCTTCTTATACAATCGAGCAATCTGAAAACCGAGCGTATTATACGGTTGATGATGGGGCCACTGCAGAAGCATTTGATACTCAAGCACATGGTGCACTCAAAACAGGCATTGCAAAATATTGGCATCCACATTATCTTGCGACAGTTATTATTGCAATAGATCGCGATCAAACCGATACAGCAGTTACCTCTTGGAGTGACTTATTAGAGGTTCAAGAAGAAGTAGCCTTTTCTAATACCCCCGTAAACAATCAAATGCTTGCAGCCGCAATATCATATGGATTGGAAGGTCAGGATTATACCTTAAAAGAAACAATAAAACTATTGTCACCACTTTATAATAACAATCGTCTTAAAATCAACTCTTTCGATTCTCCAATTATTATTTGTTATGACTACCAGGCAGCTGCCCTTATAGAAGAGGGGCGCAATATAGAAATAATAATACCCTCAGAAGGGACTCTTACATATGAAAAAGGTTTACTTTCAAATGAAAATCTAGTTTTTGAAGAAAATATAGATAAATTATTACTCCAAAGCAAGTTTAGACTATTAGATGGAGAGAGTGATCTTTCTATTTACCCAAACAAAGCAGAGTATGCACCAGCAGTAAAAGTTACTGATTATGACCACTTCGCAAAAGCCACAAGGAAAGTAGCCCCCTTAATAGAGAGAAGAGTTTTAAATTCCAAAAAATATATGTCAATTGACTATAGAGAACACCTTTATTTCGCATTGATATACATGGCTATAGTTACCATCTGGGTAGCATCAGTATTGCTTAGATCAATGCAAAAAGGCATATCCTATTCTGCTTTTTTCACAGGTCTTATTTTAAATGGATGGGCCTTAGTGCGTCTGATAAAATATCAAGTTGTAATAAATGAATCACTTTCCCGATACTTGTGGTACTCGTATTATATCTTTCAATTGTCATTGCCCTTAGTCATACTATGGATGGCATGGGCTATAGATAAACCTAAAAATGAGATATTTCCGCCTAAATGGTGGAGGATGATGGCAATTTTAATTGGTGGATTGATTATTTTTGTTTTTACCAATGATATCCATGGACTTGTATTTCAATTAGACTTAAGTCGATCAGATTGGGCCATAAATTATACTTATGGTTTTGGATACTATATTATACTTTTTATCTGTATGATGAATATTGCCGTAGCATTACTAATACTACTTAAAAAAAGTATAAAGAGTCCTAGAAAAAAAGGATTTGTTTTCCCATTCGCAACTTTCCTTTTATTTGGTGTTTATAATTATAAA
>CAZRXS010000034.1:0-14556 GCA_964604145.1 uncultured Gudongella sp.
ATGACAGAAAATCTGTCTATTCTTTTAATCTTTTCAATTGTGAATTGTGAATTGTGAATTGTGAATTGTGATTTGTGCATTGTGAATTGAATCACTTGTGTTCTTTTAATAACTTATCTTTAATATCCCATAAATCTTGAGAAAGGTCTACAAAGTATTCGTGGGGCCTTTCAAATCTTTTAACCTCTTCCCAAAGTGTTGCAATTTCATTTTTACAATAAGTTCTTATTTTATGTACATTTGGACTATTGTAGACTAAATTACCTTTTTCAAATATTTTTACTAGCAAGGGGCGGGCATAAAAGTTTTGCAGTGTCTTTCTTTTCCAAGTAAATAATGGATGAAATATTTCATAACCGTCTCCTTGTGGTATTTCTTCATCAAATAGTGTAATGACATCTGCTAAGGCTTTATTTGAATCACGATCAAATAATCTATATACTTGCTTAAATCCGGGAGTTGTAATTTTTCCTACATTATTGCTGATTTTTATTTTAGCTTTTACTTCACCATCTTCTTCTAATGCAACTAATTTATATACCCCTCCAAAAACAGGTTCAGACCTTGCTGTAATAAGTCTTTCTCCAACTCCAAAACTGTCAACTTGAGCCCCTTGATTTAACAAATCCTTAATTACAAATTCATCAAGGCTACTTGAAGCCATAATGCCACAATCCTCAAAACCTGCTTCATCTAACATCTTTCTTGCTTCTTTTGATAAATAAGCTATATCCCCACTATCTATTCGGATGCCTTTTGGCCTAAAACCTTTTGGAACTATCTCTTCATTAAAAACTTTTATAGCATTTGGAATACCGTATTTAAGAGTGTTATAGGTATCGACAAGGAGAACGCAAGAATCAGGATAAGTTCTGGCATAGGCTCTAAAGGATTCAATTTCAGATGTGAATGTTTGAACCCAGCTGTGAGCCATTGTACCTAATGCTGGCACTCCAAAATCTCTGTCTGCTATAGTGTTAGCGCTACCAACACAGCCGCCTATGTAAGCAGCCCTTGCCCCTAGAATAGCTCCTCCATAGCCTTGAGCACGTCTAGATCCAAACTCTATAACAGACCTACCATCAGCCGCTCTTACAATTCTATTTGCTTTGGTAGCAATTAGAGATTGGTGGTTTATGGTTAAAAGAACCATTGTTTCAATAAGTTGTGCTTGTACTACGGGTCCTTTTACAACGACGATAGGTTCACCTGGGAAAATCGGTGTTCCTTCTGGGATAGCCCAGACATCACAGCTAAAGTGGAAATTTCTAAGATAATTTAGAAACTTTTCACTAAATATTTTTCTAAAACGGAAATATTCAATATCCTCCTTACAAAAACTGAGGTTTTGTATATATTCAATTAATTGTTCTACCCCAGCCATAATAGCAAAACCGCCATCATCTGGGATAGATCTAAAGAACATATCAAAATAGGCAGTTTTATCCTCCATGTTATTCTCAAGATAGCCATTTGCCATAGTAAATTCATAGAAGTCAGCCAACATTGTAAGGTTTTTCCTATCAGTCCAATCTATTTTATCCATAAATCCTCCCTTAATAAAGTAGTAACACATAAACTAATTGAAATCACTAGCATACTAGCTCTATTATAATGTTCTGGAAATCAAAAGACAAGTTAATCACAAAAAAACAAAAAAATAAGAAGGGTTATCTAAATTTTATTATAGAAAACCCTTCATATTAAATAGGTATTTGAATAACTGCTCCAACAAAAACTCTTTGGTTCAATCACTTTGTCCAATCCTTTAAAACACTCCCTAACTTAAGTTACATTGGGTTTTTACGCCATTTAACTTAATTTCATTTAGTTGCTTTTTCCACAACTAACAGGTGGTTCGTATCGGTGGATTCTTAATCCACTAATATTTGTTACAGGTACTTATCTAACTTACTACTTTTTACCATTATCCTTTCATAAATCTTTAAAGCGAGAAATCTTAAACAGTTACTCTTTAAAATAGTTGTAGCATTTTACTTAAAACTTTTCACATTCTAAATACATCTTTACTACAGTGCTACTTAAATTCTACTATCATCTTTCCTCTTACTTTTAACCAATCTACGAAACTCTAAACAGCATTTAAAAATAGTGATACTGGATTCAGCAATAGAGCCGAATCTTTAATCTTTTCAACAAATCGCAATACCTCAATCAAGTTTTTACACTTTTTCAATCAATACTGTGATAAATGTTGCTTTGGTTGGATGCAGTTATCAAAGACCTATGAAACCATTAAATAAACTAAAAACTTTATAAAAAGCTAATAAGTTATATTATAATGATTTGTATTAATATTATACCCAAAATTCAAGATTTAAACAAGAAAAACATAATTGTTTTAAGCAAAATTTATTAATAAACATAGAAGAGGCCTGTTGGCTAGCTTAGAGCAAATATTAAATATTATTAATTTTTCGCTTTCCTTTATCTGTAAGAGAAATCATTTTGATAGGAGTTACATGACAACTTATTGAACAACCAATACACTTGCTTTCGCAAGTAGGAGAGCCCATTTCCTCTTTTATATATCCCATCTGAACTAGTTGTTCTATCATTTGGTCAAGTGAAGACTCTGTTATATTTAAATTTCTGGCAATTTTAGCTTTTGAAAAAACCTTCGCATTATATATTTCTTTTAAGACATTTGTTAACATAAAAACCCCTCCTTAAAAGCCCAAGAAACTACCAAACTGATATACCAAGACAGCTAAAATCCACCCTAACACAAAGGGGTAAATAGCCATAAAAGCAGCCCATTTATATGATTTTGTCTCATTTTTTACTGTTGCAATAACTGCAGCACAGGGGGTATAAAGTAAAGTCATTACAAGGAATGAAACTGCTGATAATGGAGTAAAGGCGTTTTGAATTGCTGTTATAAGTTCAGTACCCTCATTAACTCCAGCATAAACCATGCCAAGCACCGCAACAACTGCTTCTTTTGCAGCAATCCCTGCAAACAAACTAACAGATGCTTGCCAGGTCCCAAATCCCGCAGGTGCAAATAGTGGTGCTATAAATGCACCAATCCGACCAAGTAAACTTGCTTTAGAATAGGGCTCAACACCAAGGGGTAAAACTGAAAGAACCCAAAGTAAAGAGACAACTGCAAAAATAATTGTACCGGCTTTTTTAAGAAAATCCCAAACTTTCTCCCACATATCTCGAAGAACATTTCTTACAGAAGGAATTCTATATGGAGGAAGTTCCATTATAAAATGGGCAGAGTCACCCTTAAAAAGTGTCTTGCTAAAGATCTTGCCCATTAACAGGGCAACAACTATCCCAAGTGAATATATTAGAAAAAGAACCAACCCCCCATTATTTGGGAAAAAAGCTGCAATAAAGACCAAGTATATAGGAATTCTAGCTCCGCAAGACATAAATGGATTTATAAGTATTGCAATCATCCTATCCTTCTTATTTTCAAGTGTTCTTGTGGCCATTATCCCAGGTACATTGCAGCCAAAACCTATAATCATAGATATAAAAGTTTTACCATGAAGGCCAACAGCTCCCATAATTCCATCCATAACATAAGCAGCCCTAGCCATATAGCCTGTATCTTCAAGTATTGCTATAAAAAAATATAGAACTGTTATCAACGGAACAAATACAACTACTGCACCAACTCCACCTATAAAACCTTCAATGAAAAATGCAATCAACCAAGAAGGAGAATTAACTGCAATTAAAACTCTCTCCAATATTATCCCAAGCCATTCAACAAGACTTTCTGCATAGCCACCTAAAAATTCAGAGCCAATTAAAAATGTCATCTGAAATATTAAAAACATAATAAGGCCAAATATTGGAAGGCCTAAAACTTGGTTAGTAAGTACTTTATCAATTCTATCAGTAATTGTTATTTCTTCTAGATCTGGATTTATTACATTTAATTTAGAAATTTTATAAATATGTTCATACCTCTTATCCACTATATCAAGTTCTACATCTGGATGTCTTTTTTTAATATCTTCAACCAACAAGTTGATGCCCTTATCTTCAAGGAATAGATTAGAAATATCCTTATCGCCTTCAAGTAACTTAACAGCAGCCCATCTTGATGGGATATCAACTTTAGTGCTTTCTATTGCATTTGTAAGAGCTGTAATTTCAATATCAAGGTTGCTGCCGTATCCAAAGGCAATTTTATTTTGTTTAATGTTAATTTGGGTTATTGTTTCATCTATTAATTCTTTTATACCCTTTTTTTTAGAAGCAATAGTTGGAATAATAGGAACTCCAAGAGCTTTTGAAATCTCGTCAGCTTTAATAGTAATATTTTGATCTTTAGCCTCATCCATCATATTAAGTGCTATAATAACATTAACACCCATCTCTAGGAGTTGGGTGGTTAAGTATAAATTTCTTTCTAAATTAGTTGCATCTACTACATTTATTACTACATCAGGTTTTCCCTTAACAATAAAATCCCGGGCAACTGTTTCATCTTCAGAGTATGTTCCAAGACTATAAGTGCCAGGGAGGTCTACAATATTATAAATTATACCGTTGTATTTTAAGGAACCCTCTTTTTTCTCCACTGTTACACCAGGCCAATTGCCGACATGTTGGTTAGAGCCTGTAAGCACATTAAACAAAGTGCTCTTCCCGCTGTTGGGATTTCCCATAAGGGCGATTGTATTCATATTTCCACTCTCCATTTATGAGTAAATCACTTTATTTTTCAACGAATATACGCTGTGCCAGTCCTCTTCCAATGGCTAATTTATGTCCAGATAAAGAGATTATTATAGGGCCAAAATCATTTTTAACCATTTTAACTTCTGCACCTGTATTTAAACCAAGCTCATATATTCTTTTTCTAGCATTTCCGCCACCGACAACTGACTTGATCCTACATTTATCATTACGCTTAACAGCTGATAGAACCATTATCTTCACCATGACCTTCCATCTATATTAACTTTCTCGAGTTGATAACTATTATCATCTAACATAATAATATAATATTTCCTAGTAAATTGCAAGGCTATATTTTAAATTGTTTTAAATTATTTATTTATTACTTATTAACAATTATTTATTGTGGCGTCTTGACACTGTGGTTAGATGGTGATATTATTAAAACATAGACACCCCCACCTGGGGGAGGAGGTATAAAAGGATGACAACAGAAAAACTTTCTATAGATGTAATAGGCATGACTTGCGCATCATGTTCTGCAAGAATAGAAAAGCAGCTAAATAAACTTGATGGAGTGGATTCAGCTCTTGTAAATCTACTTGCAAATAAAGCAGTTGTTGAGTTTGACAATACAAAGCTAGATAAAAAAACTATAGTAAAGACAATAGAAAAAACAGGTTATGAGGTCCCCTTAAAGAGAACCACTATGTTTATTGAGGGAATGACTTGTGCAGCTTGTTCTGCTAGGGTAGAAAAGGCGCTTCAAAAAGTAGATGGAGTTGTAAATGCAAGTGTAAATTTATCTACAAATAAAGCAACCGTTGACTATGCTTCTGGTTCAGTTGAAGAGAGCTTTTTAGTTAAAACAGTTGAAAAGGCTGGATATGGTGCAGAGGTTGAAAAGGATGAAAATAGAGACAAGGATAAGGATATAAGGGAAAAGGAAATTAAATCTCTTCAAAGGTCTTTTATAATAGCGCTAATCTTTACACTTCCACTTTTTTCAGCTATGTTTTTTCATATGGCAGGACAGGATAATCTCTTAACAAATGGATATGTTCAGTTGGCGCTGGCAACTCCTGTGCAGTTTTTTGTAGGATATAGATTTTATAAAGGAGCTTTTAACTCTTTAAGGGGTGGTGGAGCTAATATGGATGTATTAGTTGCACTTGGGACTTCTGCAGCTTACTTCTATTCAGTATATAATTTATTTGCAGGTGTTCATGAATATTATTTTGAAGCTTCTGCAGTAATCATTACCCTTATACTGCTTGGTAAATTATTTGAAGCTAAGGCAAAGGGTAAGACATCTGATGCTATAAAAAAACTTATGGGTTTGCAACCAAAAACTGCAAGGGTTATTCGCGATGGAGAGGAAGTTGATCTTCCAATAGAAGACTTAGAAATTGGCGATATAATTCTTGTAAGACCTGGAGAAAGGGTTCCAGTTGATGGCATTATAGAAGAAGGGCACTCAAGCCTTGATGAGTCTATGCTAACTGGTGAGAGTATACCGGTTGATAAAAAAGAAGGAGACTTTGTGGTCGGTGCTACAATAAATAAATATGGTGCTTTTAAGTTTAAAGCTACAAAGATTGGTAAAGACACAGTACTTGCACAAATTGTAAAAATGGTGGAAGATGCCCAAGGTTCAAAAGCTCCTGTACAAAGACTTGCAGATAAGATATCAGGGATATTTGTACCAGTAGTATTGCTAATAGCGCTGGTAACTTTTATAGTGTTTTTAAATATAAGAGATTTTAATACAGGCCTTATAAATGCAGTTGCAATCCTAGTAATAGCATGTCCATGTGCACTTGGGCTTGCAACTCCAACAGCTATAATGGTTGGTACTGGCAAGGGTGCTGAAAATGGTATCTTAATTAAATCAGGTGAACACTTAGAAAAAGCTCATAAAATGAACTTAATTGTATTTGATAAGACAGGCACAATAACAAAAGGTCAACCTGAGGTAACAGATATAATTTCTACTTCGGATTTATCAGAAGAGGAAGTATTAAGAATAGCGGCATCGGTAGAAAAAACATCAGAACATCCACTAGGAGTTTCAATTGTAAATAGAGCCCAAACAAGTTTAATTAGACTTTCAGAGGCTAGCAGTTTTTCTGCAATTCCTGGGAAAGGTCTAAAAGCAATATTTGAAGATGAAGATGTTTTAATTGGCAATAGAAAACTTTTAAATGAAGCAAAAATAGATTTTAATAAATTTGATAATCAAATATTTAAACTTGAAGAAGCGGGAAAGACAGCAATGTTAATTGCGAAAAAAGATAAACTAATAGGGATAATTGCAGTTGCTGACCAGATAAAAGAAAATTCTGCCAGTGCTATTAAGGAGCTTAAAAACATGGGAGTAGAAATATATATGATAACTGGTGATAATGAAAGAACAGCCAGGGCAATTGCAGATAAAGCAGGTATAGAAAATGTTCTTGCAGATGTATTGCCAGAGGATAAGGCCCATCAGATTGAAGAGCTGAAAAAATCAGGTAAAAATGTTGGAATGGTTGGAGATGGAATAAACGATGCACCAGCACTTGCAGCAGCAGATGTAGGTTTTGCAATTGGGACAGGAACAGATGTTGCAATGGAGGCAGCAGATATTACTCTTATGAGGGGAGATTTACAAGGGGTTGTATTTGCCATAAGATTAAGCCATAGGACTATGAGAATAATAAAACAGAACCTATTTTGGGCATTTTTCTATAATTCAGTAGGAATTCCTTTTGCAGCCCTTGGATTCCTAAATCCAATGATTGCAGGAGCTGCAATGGCATTTTCTTCAGTATCGGTTGTTTCAAATTCCTTAAGATTAAGAAAATTTGCATAAATATTTGAAAGGATGATAAAAATGGAAAAAATAATGATGGTAGAAGGTATGACTTGTGGACATTGCGAAAAAGCTGTTAAAGAAGCCCTAGGAGAATTAGATGGTGTAAATAAAGTAGAAGTAGATCTTACTAGTGGCAAGGTTACAGTACAAGGCGAAGGATTAGAAGATAGTAAATTAAGAGAAGCCGTAGATGAGGCAGGTTATGAAGTATCTTCAATAAGCTAGGAGTGAACACTATGAACCAAGGAAAGGAAACTGCCTTAAAAAAGTTAAAAACAGTTAGGGGTCAAGTTGATGGCATTATAAGGATGATTGAAAATGACAGGTACTGTGTAGATATTTCTGTACAGCTTCTTTCAACCATAGGCTTATTAAAAAAAGCCAATATCGATGTATTAAATGCCCACATAAGGACATGCGTTGCCGATGCAATCCTTGAAGGAGAAGACCAGGGCGAAGAAAAAATAAATGAGATTATTACAATAATCGATAAGTATATTAAGTAGTAAAACGAAGGGATATGCCTAAAATAGGCTTATCCCTTTTTAAATTTTTCTTATAAGGGTATATTATTAGTATTGAAATAATATTATAAATTATATATAATTAAAGAAAGGTCAAAGAAGGTCAGACCTTTTGAATGGAGATGAGCTTATGGAGTATAAAGACTATTATAAAATTATGGGTTTGGAAAAAACAGCAAGTGGAGATGAAATAAAGACTACTTATAGAAAACTTGCCAAGAAATACCATCCGGATTTAAATCCTGATGATGAAAAGGCACAGGAAAAGTTTAAAGAAGTAAGTGAGGCCTATGAAGTCTTAAGCGATGAAAAAAAGAGAAAACAATACGATCAATTTGGACAATATGGGTTTTCAAGTGGTCAGCAATTTGACCCATCTGCCTATGGTTTTGGTGGACAGCAAGGTGCTAGTTATACTTATTCATCTGCTGAAGGTGCAGACTTCTCAGAATTCTCAGATTTCTTTAATACAATATTTGGTGGCGGCCAAAGAGCTGGTTCAAGTAGTGGAATGGGTTTTGATATAGGGGATTTATTTGGGTCTTCAGCTGGAAGTAGAAGATCAACTGGAAGAACTAGGCAAGCCCAAAGGCAAAGCTATGAATCTGAACTTGAAATATCAATAGAAGAAGGCTACAAGGGTACAAGCAGAGAAGTCTCTCTAAATTTCGGAGGAGAGATTAAGAATATCACAGTTAAAATTCCAAAAGGGATTACTCCTGGTAAAAAGATAAAGGTCAAAGGGGATAAATGGGGAATCGATGGAGATATCCTATTTAAAATCAATTTTAGGGAATCTAAGAAACTGCAACTTGATGGACTGAATTTAACTAGAAAGATTGAATTACTCCCCTGGGAAGCATACCTTGGAGAGAAAGTTGTAATTGATACATTAAGTGGTAAAATCAAAATCGATATTCCTCCAAAGACAGAATCTGGTAAAAGGCTGAGATTAGTAAAAAAAGGATATGTCGATTTAAAAGGAAATACTGGAGATTTATATGTTGAGATTTCAATTGTAAATCCACCAAATTTAAGTGAAGAAGAACTCAAGATGTATAAAAAGCTAAAAGAAAAATCAAATTATAATCCAAGAACGGATTGATAGCAGGAGGAGAGAAAATGGATTCAAATAAATTTACACAAAAGAGCATTGAAACAATTGAGGGGTCTCAGAATATTGCTATAAAACTTGGAAACCCTGAATTGTCCGAAGTCCATCTTCACTATGCTTTAGTAGCAAATAGAGATGGTCTAATTCCAAGGGTGTTAACACTTATGGGAGTCGATAGTGAAGATTATAAAAATGAACTGGATGCTAAGCTTAATAGATTGCCAAAACAAACAGGGGGAACCATACACCCTGGACGGTCATATACAAAAGTTTTAATGGATGCAGAAGAAGAGGCAAAGAACTTTAAGGATGAATACATCGGTGTAGAGCATTTATACTTGGCGATTATTTCAGAAAAGGGAAATTTATCAAATGAAGTATTTAAAGAGTTTGATATAACAAGGGATAAGTTTCTCCAAGCTTTGATGAAAGTTAGAGGGGGTCAATCAATCACCACAGATAATCCAGAAGGCACATATGAAGCCTTAGAAAGGTTTGGAAGAGATTTGGTTCAGGATGCTAAAAAAGGGAAAATAGATCCTGTCATAGGTAGAGATGCAGAGATTAGAAATGTAATCCGAATTCTTTCAAGAAGGACCAAAAACAATCCTGTACTAATAGGTGAAGCGGGTGTCGGTAAAACTGCAATTGTTGAAGGACTCGCCCAAAGAATCGTAAATGGCGATGTTCCAGAAGGGTTAAAAGATAAATCCTTATTTTCACTTGATATGGGAGCCCTTGTAGCTGGAGCAAAGTATAGGGGTGAATTTGAAGAGAGATTAAAGGCAGTTCTCTCTGAAATTCAAAAATCAGATGGACAAATACTACTTTTTATTGATGAAATTCATAATATTGTAGGTGCGGGAAAGGCAGAAGGATCAATGGATGCGGGCAACCTATTAAAACCTATGTTAGCTAGGGGAGAAATTCATACAATTGGAGCTACTACTCTGGATGAATATAGAAAAAATATTGAAAAAGATGCAGCTTTAGAGAGGAGATTTCAAAAGGTGCTGGTAACAGAACCTACAGTTGAAGACACTATTTCAATATTAAGGGGATTAAAAGAAAAGTATGAGATACACCATGGGATAAGAATTTCAGATGGTGCTGTTATTGCAGCAGCAACTCTTTCAAATAGGTATATCTCTGATAGGTTTTTACCAGATAAGGCAATTGACCTTATGGATGAAGCTTCTGCAATGATTAGAACAGAAATAGATTCAATGCCTACAGAGATAGATGAAGTAAGGAGAAGGGTTTTACAACTAGAAATTGAAAGAGAAGCTCTGAAAAAAGAAACAGATGAAGCATCAAAAAAGAGATTAGAAAAAATTGAAGAGGAACTTCTTGAGTTAAAAGAAGAGCTAGATTTATTAAGAGCCCAGTGGGAAGAAGAAAAAAGCGAAATTTCTAAAGAAAAAGATATAAAAGAAGAAATCGACATAGTAAAAAGACAAATCGAAGAAGCCGAAAGAGACTATGATTTAGAAAAAGCTTCTCAGCTTAAGTATGGAAGACTTGTTGATTTGGAGAAAAGCTTAAAAGACGCACAATCTAAAGAACAGGTAGGAACTAGGATGCTAAAAGAAGAAGTGACAGAAGATGAAATTGCAGAAGTTGTTGCTAAATGGACAGGAATTCCTACAAGCAAACTGCTTGAAACTGAAAGAGAGAGACTGCTTTCTTTATCAGGTATCCTTCACAAGAGAGTTATAGGCCAAGATGAAGCTGTAGATGCAGTTGTAGATTCAGTTCTTAGAGCAAGGGCTGGGCTTAAAGATGTAAATAGACCAGTTGGAAGCTTTATCTTCCTGGGGCCAACAGGAGTTGGGAAAACCGAACTATCTAAAGCTTTAACTCAAAGTCTATTTGATGATGAGAAAAATATGATTAGAATTGATATGAGTGAATATATGGAAAAACACTCAGTTTCAAGACTTGTTGGAGCTCCTCCAGGATATGTTGGTTATGATGAAGGGGGCCAATTAACAGAAGCTGTTCGAAGGAGACCTTATTCTGTAATACTATTTGATGAAATTGAAAAAGCGCACCCAGATGTATTTAATATCCTACTCCAAGTGTTAGATGATGGAAGACTTACTGATAATCAAGGAAGAACGGTTGACTTTAAAAATACTGTTATTATAATGACATCAAATATTGGATCAGATTATCTTCTAGAAGGACTTAGCTTAGAAGGAAAAATTAGCGAAGAAACCAGAGACCGTGTAATGAATGAAATGAGAAGGTTATTTAGACCAGAATTCTTAAATAGGATTGATGATATAGTCTTATTTAAGCCACTTCAAAGAAATGAAATATTTAAAATTATTGACCTTCAGATTATAGAAATTGAGAAAAGACTCCAAGATAAAGATATTTCCGTCCAAGTTACAGATGGAGCCAAAGAATTAATTTTACAAAAGTCATATTCTATACAATATGGAGCAAGACCTGTGAAGAGGTTTTTACAGAAGGAACTTGAAACAAAAATTAGTCGCCTTATAATTAAGGGTGATTTAAAAGATGGAGATAATATAGTTATTGACACCATTGACGAAGAATTGGAAGTTAAAATATTATAGCATATTAAAAAAACTGATTCATATAACTGAATCAGTTTTTTTAATATGTAGCCGTGCACCCAGCCTTGTCAGTCCTGTTCCAAGCGTTACCTAAACAGTTAGCTCGAATCAGGCTTACCCACGGCACACGAAAGATTTCACTTATCGCTGCTTCCTTCCGGACCTGACGAGGTTCATGAGCTTTCGTTGCGTAGGACCCAACTGTCAACACCACTTATTTAGGGCAGGCCTTACAACAGAGATGCCTAAACTGGGAATTCAATCCTGCTATAGCGGTTTGCAGGTAACAGGGCACCGCTACCTCCCCATCTAGCACGGCAAAGTTTTCTAATGGCGGAGAGAGAGGGATTCGAACCCTCGAGACGCTATTAACGCCTACACGATTTCCAGTCGTGCGCCTTCAACCAAACTCAACCACCTCTCCATGGAATTATATTATAGAATAATAAACAGCCATTGTCAACAGGACAAGGAGGTTTTAAAATAGCCCTGATGGGGTAAAGACTATATAAATGATAATAATGGAGGTGGCCTAATGAAAAAGAATTTAAGCATAGAATATTGCACTGCCTGAGGGTATTTAAGTAGAGCGGTTGCTCTTAGCGAAAAAGTTTTAGATGAACACAAGCTAACAATAGGTGGGTTAACCATAATCCCTTCTTCAGGAGGAGTGTTTGAAATAAGCGTAGATGGTAAACTACTTTTTTCAAAAACAGAATTAGGTAGATTTCCAGAAGAGGGAGAAGCAGAAGAAATAATCAGAAATGCAATTTAAATTTAGGGCCAAAAGGGCCCTTTTAATTTTTTTAGTGTGAAAGATGCCGGAAATTTGGTATAATGAGTTATATTAGAAGATTTGGGTGATAAAAAATGTACCAGGCATTATATAGACAATATAGACCTAAGAATTTCGATGAATTATTAGGTCAAGACCATATAACTACCATACTTAGAAATCAAATAAAAAAAGAAAATATCGGTCATGCCTACTTGTTTTCAGGAACAAGAGGTACGGGCAAAACCTCTGCTGCAAAGATATTTTCTCGTGCAGTATCTTGTCTAAATCCAGTAGATGGAAATCCATGTAATAAATGTGATGTTTGCAAGGGAATCCTAAATGAAACTATTATGGATGTAATTGAGATGGATGCCGCAAGTAATAGAAAGATTGAAGATATTAGAGATTTAAAAGAAAAGGTTGTTTATGCACCAAGCAAAGCAAGGTATAAGGTTTATATTATAGATGAGGTTCATATGCTTACAAATGAAGCCTTTAATGCACTTTTAAAGACATTAGAAGAGCCTCCTAAACACCTAATCTTTATCCTTGCAACAACTGAGCCTCAAAGACTGCCCCAGACTATTCTCTCAAGATGTCAAAGATTTGACTTTAAAAGGCTCACTGCAAGAGATATGATATCTGGTATGAAGTCCATTACTGATACAATAGGTATAGAGGTTGAAGATAAAGTGCTTTCCCTCATAGCAAAGAATTCAGATGGAGCTATGAGAGATGCATTAAGCTTGTTGGACCAGTGTATAGCGTTTAATGATGAAAATATAAAATATGAAGATGCAATTAAGATACTAGGAATTGCAAATATAGATTTTATATTTAAACTAGTAGATGCCATAAAAGATGAGAATGTGGAAGAATCTTTACAGATGCTAGACTATATTATAGGTGAAGGTAAAGATATACCTCAGTTTCTTAAGGATTTAATACATCATTACAGAAATCTTATGATAACAAAGACCTCAAAACAGCCAGACTTGTTGGTAGATTGGGGTGAAATTGACCTATATAAAAAACAATTAGAACAGATGGATTTAGATTATATTATTAGGAGTTTAGACCTTCTTACAGAAGCTGAAAACGCTATGAAGTGGTCACTTCAACCAAGGATTATACTTGAGATGTCTCTTATAAAAATGATAAATATTCTAAAAGAAGGTTCTTTAGAAGAGAGGATTAAAAGACTTGAAGATGGAAGTAAGCCAATAAAAGTTGCTCCTGAAAAAACAAAACCAGCTATAAAAGAAAGTATTATAAAAAAAGAAGAAACTAAAAAGATAATACCTGAGGCAATTAAGGATACTGTTAAGGGAGAACTAGATATACAAACCCTAAAGCGATCCTGGCCTGAAATATTAAAGATTGTAAAGACTAAAAAGATTAATATATATGCACTGGTTACAGAATGCGAAGTATCTAGTGTCAAGCACAATAGAATAACACTTACATTTAAAGAAGGCTTTGAATTTCATAAGGAAGCTTTAAATGCAACACAAAATAAGGACTTCTTAGAAAAAATCATTTCTGAATTCTTTGGCAAGGAAATTGAGCTGCTAGTAATTATGAAAGATTGTGAACTTCCAGATGATTTAGAGGACAATAAGCCGGAAGAAATAGATAAGGACAGGGCTATAAAAGATGCTCTAGATTTTTTTGGTGAAGATATAGTAGAGATAAAATAGGAGGAGATAATAATGGCAAAAAAATTCCCAGGAATGGGCGGAAATATGAATAATATGATGAAGCAAATGCAAAAAATGCAAAAGAAAATGGAAGAGCTACAAGCTGAGGTTGATGCGACTGAATTAGAGGCGACAGCAGGTGGTGGAGCAATAAAGGTAGTAGTAAATGGTAAAAAAGAACTATTGGATATAGAAATAGATCCTTCTGTAGTAGATCCTGACGATGTTGAAATGCTACAAGACTTAGTAATTGCGGCTGTAAATGAAGGGTTAAGAAAAGCTGAAGACTTTGCAGCTAATGAAATGAAAAAAGTTACAGGTGGA
>CAZRXS010000035.1:0-13974 GCA_964604145.1 uncultured Gudongella sp.
GTATTGCTCAGATTCCAGAAGACCTAGAAAAAAAAGAAGGATGCAGAATGAAACTAGAGGGGGTTTTAAGAGAAACCTCAGGCTCTACTGCAGCCATTAAAGTTACATTTTCAAAAGAAGGCGAAGATTTTTCAGCCGCCAGAACAGGTATGAACTCAAGTAGAAACGTAGATAGAATGCTAGTAGAGAGCACATTAGAAGCAGCATCTGATGCATGTGGTTTAAGTGATATCTTTCTTTTTGAGGATATAAGACAAGTACCTCTATCCAATGCAATGGTGGTGGTAGTTGCTGTTACTAGTATAAAAGGCAATCTAGAACAGAAACTCTCAGGTTCTAGTATAGTAGACAACGATTACCATGGAGCAATTGTTAAAGCTACTCTTGATGCAATAAATAGATTTATGACAAAACAGTGAATTTTGCCGGCTAATTGTATTTTTTAATTTAAAATTATTTGAGCGGAGCGAATATAGCATGCTTACCTAGCGAAAAGCATAGCACTCTATAAGGAGGCTATATTCGATGAACAGAATAATAAGAGTATCAATGACTGTCCTTGCATTAGTTCTTGCAGCTGGCGCTCGTTACTCACTAATTTAGTATAAGTACATCCAATTAGCCGGCATTTTCAATAAAAGGAGGGCAACCATGGGACTTAACAAAAAAACCAAGTTTTATCTTGGACTGTTGGTAGTCCTAGCATTATCTTTATACATATATTTAATTTTTAATTTTTCAATTGATAGCCTTGGCTTATTTTTATTTTGGACAACCCTTGCTGTTATTGTTGAATCATTGCTTATTCCACTTCCTAATGATACAATTGGCGTTTCCGTAGGTTATGCAATAGAGATAGCTACAATAATAGTGGGTGGGCCATTACTTGCCACAACAGCTTCTGGACTAGCCTTTCTTTTAAGAGTACCAAAGATCGCTGGAAGAGGATATGTGCATGTGCTTAATCTTCCTTTTTATAAATCTCTATTTAACATAGCCCAAAGTGTAATTGTTACTGCCTTGACAAGTCTTTGCTATGTAGGCCTTGGTGGGAAAATTGGTGAATTTACTACAATACCTACAATACTAATTTTACTTTTGGGAATAATTATTAATACTTCAATAATTTCTGGGTTTATATCTTTATCTGATAAAATAGATTTTGTAAATACATGGATTGGTAATATAAGAGGCACCTTCTCAAGTTCAATTGCTGTTGGTTCAATGGGAATAATAGTTGCGCTTGCCTTTATTAGTTATGGGTATTGGGCGGTAATTCTTTTTTTTGGACCACTACTTTTAGCTAGGTACTCATTTAGACTTTATATAGAGATGAGAAATCTTTACATATCCACAATCCAAGCTTTAAATAAAACTATTGAAGCAAAGGACCCATACACAAGTGGTCATGCGAACAGAGTAGGTGAGTATGCAGTAGAGTTAGCAAAAGCATTTGAGCTGCCATTTGCAAGTATTGAAAATATAAAAACAGCTGCAGTACTACACGATATTGGTAAAATAGGTATTGATGATAGTATATTAAATAAAGCATCCAAGTTAACAGCAAAAGAGTACCAAGAAATAATGAAGCATCCTTCAATTGGTGCTGAAATAATTAGCAAGGTGGACTTTTTAAAAGATGTAACAGTTATTGTAAAGCACCATCACGAAAGATACGATGGCAAAGGATATCCAGATGGACTTAAAGGAGACGAGATACCTATTGAAGCAAGTATTTTAATGATTGCAGATTCTTATGATGCGATGACATCAGATAGGCCATATAGAAAAGCATTGACAAGGGAAGAAGCAATAGAAGAACTTCGAAAAAATGCTGGTACTCAATTTCATCCGGAATTGGTTACAAAATTTATATCCATAATAGAACATTAGGTGATAAAATGTTTATAGAGCCTTCAATCTTATCTATAGCAATAGCAAAGCTTAGAGGTGGAAAATTTAAAAATCTCGAAAATGTAGAAATAAAGGGATTCTATCTGATAGCTATTTCAGCATTATTACAACTTAGCTTGTCCCTAGTAAAAAAAACTAATCTAGATCTTGCGGAAAAAATAAATAGCAATTATCTTATATATATAATTTTAACTTCCTATATTCTATTAATAATAGTAGCAGCATTAAATATAAAAAAGTTTTATATAAAACTGTTTTTAATTGGGATATTATTAAACCTTGTTGTAATAATGTCAAATAACGGGAAAATGCCAGTTTCTATTACTGGACTTAAAGGTATATATTCAGAAACTGAACTTCCCCAAAGAGAATTTGATATAAAGCACACTAATATAGGTGAAGACACCAAGTTAAGATTTTTGGCTGATATAATTTTGGTAGATAGACCATATCCCCTACCAAAGATATTAAGCGTAGGAGATTTATTTATTATGGGCGGAGTATTCTTTTTCTTCCATACTGAAATGCTAAGAGAAAAATAATCCCATACACTTAAGAAATTAAGCTGTTTGGGATATTTTTTAATAAATTTTAGAGGAGTATAAGATGAAGATTTTGGATTTAATAGATAGATTAGATATTATTGAGACGAAGAACTATGATGAAAATCTTCTTATTAAGGGAATTGCTTTTCATTCCCTTAAAGTGGAAGAAGGTTTTATTTATGTTGCTATAAAAGGTTATATTGTAGATGGGCATAGTTTTATAGAGGAGTCTATAAAAAGAGGAGCTAAAGCTGTAATTGTGCAAGAATTTGTCAAGACAAAGAAACAGATTTGTCAGATTCTAGTTCCAAATAGCAGAGAGGCCCTTTCTATTATAAGTAGTAATTTTTTTGATAATCCATCTAAAAAACTTAAAACGGTTGGTATTACAGCAACCAACGGAAAAACAACTACATCGTTTTTATTAGATGAAATCTATAATCGAGCAGGATTAAAAACAGCTTTAATTGGAAGTGTAATTGCAAAAATTGAGAATGAAGTTACAGTTTCTGTTCTTACTACGCCCGAGAGTTTGGAATTACAAGACCTATTTTATAAAATGGATAAAGCTAAAGTTGATAGAGCAGTTATGGAAGTTTCATCTTCAGCCTTGGAGCTTTATAGGGTTAATGATATAGATTTTGATATTGTATCGTTTAATAATTTTAGCAGAGAACATATAGATCAACACGGAAGCTTTGAAAACTATTGGCAGATAAAGTCTAGTTTGATAAGAGATGCTAAAGAGGAATCTATCGCAGTTTTAAATATTGATAATGAAAGAATTAGGGGCTTAATAAACAAAACTAAAGCAAGAGTAGTGGACTATTCTATAAACACAGACTTTGGAAGGATCCTATGTTGCGACTTAAAGTTAATAGATGGAAGAGCTAATTTTACTGTAAAAATAAAAGAAGATATTTGTTTGCCAAATACAACGATAAAAAAGAATAGCTTTCATGTTAAGCTTAAAATACCAGGTTATCATTCGGTGGAAAATGCTATGGCAGCAATTGCAATCTCTCTGGCTGAGAATATCCCAATCGAAACAATACAAGAATCTCTTAGGGAATTTTCTGGAGTAGAAAGAAGGTTTGAGTTTATCTATGAAAGAGATTTTATAATTATAGATGATCATTTTGCAAATATAAAAAATATAAATAGCACCTTAGAAACACTGGCCGATATGGAGAAAAATAAGATAATAATAGTTTATGCAATAAGGGGAAATAGAGGAAAGACAGTAAATAGAGAAAATGCTGAAGCTCTAGTAGCCTGGAAAGATAAACTAGGAGTAGATACTATTATAGCAACAAAGAGTATAGGTGCTGTATCTATCAAAGACAAGGTATCAAAAGAAGAAGAAGAAGTTTTTAGAGAAGTTTTAGATAAATCAGAGCTTAATTATATACTCTATGATAGTTTGGAAGAAGCAATATCATCAGCACTTTCAAAAGTTGAATCAAGAGATTTGGTGCTTTTAGCAGGGTGCCAAGGGATGGATCACGGTGGAAGAGTTGCGCTTGATTATCTTTATTCTAAAGATTCCACACTAGATAAAAAAGAATTGTATAAATCGCTATTAAAAAGAGTTTCAGAAACGGGATTAGAGCTTGAAAAATAATTTTTGAAACAAAGAACTATATGATAAAATTAGTGGGAGTAAATTTAATTAAAATTGAGAACTTAAGGAGGAAAAATTTTGGACCTTAAATCTAAAATTCGTGAAGTTGAAAATTTCCCAATAGATGGTGTGAGTTTTAAAGATATAAGCACGCTAACAAGGGATAAGGAAGCTTTTAAACAGGCAGTAGATGCAATGATAGAAGACTTAAAAGATAAAAAAGTAGATTATATAGTGGGTCCTGAGGCAAGGGGATTTCTATTTGGAGCAGCTGTAGCATATGGTTTGGGGGTAGGATTTATACCTATTAGAAAGCCAGGGAAACTACCCGGGGACATAACTAGCTATCAGTACGATCTAGAATATGGATCCAGTACTTTAGAAATTCATACAAAATCATTTAAAAAAGGTGATAAAATTGCAATAGTTGATGATTTATTAGCAACAGCTGGAACAGTTTCAGCTGCTATAAAGTTAATAGAATCTCTAGGTGGAGAAGTTGTAGCGCTTGAATTTGTTATAGAACTACTTTTCCTAAAAGGAAGAGAAAAATTACAAGGATATCATATAAATTCATTAGTAAACTACGAATAACGCCAATTTTCGGCGTTATTTTTCTGTAGTGGCGGGTTCGTATATTAACCTTTCACTTCCTACAAAGTAGAACCAATAGTTTTTTTAGAAGTATCATATCCTAGTTCATAATAGGTGTTATTATTAAATTGAAATTCTTTTATCATATCTAGTCCAAGCTTTTCGTGAGCTCGTATAGATCTTGGATTAATTTTATTTACAAAAGTAATCATAATAGGGTATCTTTCTTTCATCTGCAACCTAGAAAACTCATAAAGGTTTGCTAGCACTAGGGTGCCACGATAGTCTTTATGAATAGCAATGGGACCATATTGATATGAGTTTTCAACAGAGAGAACTTGACCTAAATATTTAATTGTAGGTAGGTCTGCTATCATATGTTGGAATAGTGGCCATTTAGACCAATAATCCCAAGATGCAGCCATAGCATAACCCACAACCCTATCACCATCACAAGCAATTGCAAGACCATTTTCTTTTTCGATTAACTCTTTAAATTGTTCATCGGTAAATAAAGTTGTAACGAAACCATCAGGCCTATCCTCTTCTGAAATAGTATTTACATGATATTTCGTTTGCAAAGCAGAAACTTTAGGAATATCTTCAAGTAATGCATTTCTATAAATCATTTTACCCTCTCCTTAAAGTTAAATCTATTTGATTAATATTTTACCTTATTAGGTATTTATTGTCTACTGAGCTTTATAAAATACATTGATAAATTTGAATATATCTATTGCATGCAAGATATTGCCATGATATAATAATTATTACAATAAAACATAAAAAATATTTGGAGGGAAATGATGAAAAAAATATTAGCATTTTTATTAGTATTAGCATTAAGTTTTAGCATTTTAACAGCATGCGCACCAAAAGATGCGCCAGCTGATCAAGGCGCAGAAGACCAGGCTAAATTACCTACTGCTGGAATAGGGCCTATAACTAAACTTGGCTTAGGTCATGTTATATCTATTGAAAAATCAAGAGATAAGTCGGAAGATAAGGCTGCAAAAGCACAAGCTGATATAACAATAATGGCAGTAGGCTTTGATAAGGATGGAAAAGTTGTAAGTGCTGAATTAGACGTTGCGCAAGCAGAAGTTGAATTTGACGAAGACATGAGTATTATTACAGATACAGCTTGGGAATTTAAGACTAAAAAAGAAATTGGAGTTGACTATGGTTTAGTAAAAGCATCAGCCATAGGTAAAGAATGGTTTGAGCAAGCCCAAGCTCTAGAAGAGTGGATGGTTGGGAAAACTGTTGACGAGATAACTGGAATGAAGATTGAAGATGGCAAGACAACTGAAGAGGACCTTATATCTTCAGTTACTGTAGGAGTTGAAGTTTACCTTGAAGCATTAAAGCAAGCTTGGGAAGAAGCAATTGATGTAGAAAATGCAGTAACTGTCGGACTTGGAGTGAAAACTTCAATAGATGGTTCTAAAGCAGCAGAAGCTGACAAAGGTGCTCTTGCACAAATAGACACTGTGATTGCTGCCACAGCATTTGATGCAGAGGAAAAAGTAGCTGGAACAGTTATTGATGCTGCAGAAGTTAAGATTAAGTATGATTTAGAAGGTAAAGTTGAAACCGATAAGACAGCTGAAATTAAAACTAAAAATGAACTTGGTGATGATTATGGATTGTCAAAAGTTTCATCAATCGAGAAAAATTGGTTTGAACAAGTTAGGGAATTAGGTGATTGGATGGTTGGGAAAACTATTGATGAAATTACAAGCCTTAAATTAGAAGATGGAAAAGCTACTGATGAGGATTTAGTATCCTCAGTAACAATTGGCATAGCTGATTACCTGTATGTAGTAGAAAAATCGGCTCAGACAGCCAAATAATTTTACAAACTCCCTCAAAAATGAGGGAGTTTTATTTGCTAGTAAAAGGACTATTTGGTATGATAATTGAGGGTGGTAAATTTGAAAAGAAAAATTAGCTTTATTTTATTAATATTAGTTTTGCTAATAATTATTTCAGCTTGTTCAGATAAAAAGGAGTATGACAAATACAGCTATACTATTTTTGACTCTTTTGATACAATAACTCAAATTATTGGATACACTGAAACTAGAGAAGAGTTTGATGAATACGCTAAAGATATACATGATAGATTTCTAGAACTTCATAAATTATTTGATAAATTTAATAATTATGATGGAATTAACAATATAAAAACTATTAACGATAATGCTGGTAAAGAGCCGGTCCAAGTTGAACAGGAAATTATTGATCTAATTCTTTTTTCTAAAAGGATGTATAGAGAAACAAATCAAAAGACAAATATAGCTTTAGGAGCTGTAACTTCTATATGGTATAAATATAGGGAACTTGCAGAGGCAGACCCAGAAGATGCTCAGTTACCCCCAATGGAAGATCTTTTAGAAGCAAGTGAACATACTGATATTGATAAAATAATCGTAAATGAAAATGATAGTACTATATTTTTAGAAGATGCAGAAATGTCAATTGATGTTGGTGCAGTCGCGAAAGGATTTGCTACAGAAATAACAGTCCAAGAGATGATAGAAAAAGGTTTCGATTCATGGATTATAAGTGCAGGTGGAAATATTAGGTCTGTTAATAAACCTATGGAAGATATAAAAGACAAGTGGACTATTGGTATACAAAATCCAGATAAACAGATTTTTGGAGATGGAAGTAATGTTTTGGATGCTGTATTTTTAAATAATGCGGCAGTTGTAAGTTCAGGCGACTATCAGAGATATTATTATGTAGGGGATAAAAGGATTCATCATATAATAAGCCCAGATACACTAATGCCAGCAGATTACTACAGGGCGATAAATGTTATTACAAATGATGCTGGATATGGAGATTATTATTCAACAGAATTATTTTTATTGCCATACAATGAGAGCAGAGCATTGGCAGAATCTAAAGATAACTTAGAGGCGATATGGATATTTGCAGATGGTACTATAGAAATGACAGAGGGATTTAAAAAAGTTGCAAAAAGCCAAGGTGCTACTATAAATGATTAAAAGACGAGGAGATTAGCAATGCAAAAAACCCTAATTATTATTAAGCCTGATGGAGTAAAGAGAAAGCTTATTGGAGAAGTAATTAAAAGAATTGAAAGAAAAGGTTTAGAAATAGTAGAAGCAAAATTAATTATGGCAAGTGAAAATCTTGTTAGAGAACACTATAAAGAACACCGAGAAAAGAGTTTTTATAATGAACTTATAGAATTTTTTACCAGTGGAAAAGTTATGGCAATTGTTGTAGAAGGAGAAAAAGCAATAGCTACTATGAGAATCTTAGTAGGCGATACGGATCCTCTCTTGGCCACACCAGGAACAATAAGAGGCGATTTTGCCTTGTCTAAGACTCAAAATATAGTACATGCTTCCGATTCAGCAGAGTCAGCAAATAGAGAAATTAACTTATGGTTTGGTTAAAAAGAAATATTTGTGAATAAACTACCAGCATGGGGTATCAGTAAAATGAGGTGTATAGTTATGAAAAAATGGATATCTAGTGTTTTGATAATAATAGGAATAATATTAATAGGCGCTCAGTTTTTACCAGATATTTTGATTAAAAATCAAGTAAAAAAATCTACAGAGATTGTAGAAGAAATCACGGTAGAGCAGATTGAAGAGAATAATGAAAAAGAAGGGACTTATGATTATAGCTCAATAGAAGAGGTGGATCCTGGGAATGTTATAACTGGGACATACCAATTTGAGGATGAGAATGTAATAGGTCAACTAATCATTGAAGATTTAGGTATAGATTTGCCAATTCTAAAAGGAGTAACAGATGCAAATATGTTAGCAGGTGCAGCAACTATGATGCCCGATATAAAAATGGGGGAAGGTAATTATCCACTAGCATCACATTATAGAAAAGATCCAAAGTTGCTTTTTGGCAATTTACTAAATGCAGAAAAAGGAATGATAGTTAGGATAACAGATAAAGTCAATGTATATGAATATAAGATATATGAAACTATAATAGTACCAGAGACTGCATTATATATGATTGAAGAAGGTCAAGCTGAAGAAAGGGGGAAACCTATCATATCCCTGATGACTTGCTATTATACATCTAAAAATGGTAAAAGGTTTTTCGCTTTAGGAGAACTAGTAGGTTCATATCCATATCAGATGGAAAACATGGAGGAAAGAGTAGGAATTAAATAGTATTTTAAAGAGGAGAAAAAATGGATAAACCAGAAGATAGATATCAGTATAAGTATGATATGAAAGAACTTAAAATTATGACAATAGAAATGCTAAACAGAAGGGGTGTTGAATTAGTAGATATTGCCGAAATAGTTCTTGAATTGCAAAGGGAATATTACTATGATTTAACTTTAGAAAAATGTTTAGAAAGTATTGATGCTGTATTAAGCAAAAGAGAAATTATCCATGCAATAATGACAGGAATAGCAATTGACGAGCTAACTGAAAAGAAACTACTCCCAGAACCTATACAATCGATTATAGCAGCAGACGAAGGTTTATATGGTATTGATGAGATACTTCCATTAGCAATTGTAAATGTTTACGGAACAATAGGCCTAACCAATTTTGGTTACTTGGATAAAATCAAATTGGGAATAATTCATAAACTAGATACAGAAAAAGGAGACTTGTGTCACACGTTTTTAGATGATATAGTCGCAGCTATTGCAGCAGCTGCTGCAAGTAGAATAGCACATTCAGTGTAAAGCAAAAGAAGTTGACGGTTTTTTTATGTAAATTTAAATAAGGAGGTATTTTAATGAGTAAGAAATATGATATTAATTATGTTAGAGAACAATTCCCAGCAGTAGAAGTATTACATGATGGGGTCCCTGTTGCCATACTAGATGGGCCAGGGGGTACACAAGTTCCCAAACGTGTAGTTGAAAAAATCAATAATTATCTTTATTATAGCAATGCCAATGAACACGGTGCTTTTAAAACTTCAATAGAGACAGAAGCTTTGGTCCAAGAGGCACGCGAGATATTTGCTGACTTTTTTGCTTGTTCACCTGATGAAGTTGCTTTTGGTGCAAATTCAACAACCAATAATTTTATGTTAGCACATGCTTTAAGAAAAGATTTAAGAGCCGGAGATGAAGTAATAATAACAGAAATGGATCACATTTGCAATCAATCACCTTGGGCCCAATTGGAAGATATGGGAGCAGTTATTAAAAGTGTAAGAGTAAATCCTGAAACTTGCCAATTAGATTTTGAAGACTTTAAAGCAAAACTTTCTCCAAAAACTAAGATATTAGCAATTAATTATGCTTCTAATGGAGTTGGAACTATTACAGATGTAAAGAAGTATATTAAATTAGCATACGAAGTTGGAGCGATAACTATTGTTGATGCAGTTCATTATGCTCCTCATAAGCCTATTGATGTAAAAGAGATTGGTACAGATGTTTTAATTTGCTCTCCATATAAATTTTTCGGACCTCATTTGGGAGTTATTTATATCCGAAAAGAATTATTTGATGATATAAAAACAGTAAAAGTTGATGCTGATGATATTTTAGATGCGCCATTTAAGTTTCAAACAGGCACACCAAATTTTGAAAATATATGTGGGTCAGGAGCAGCGGTTGAATTTATTGCAGATATTGGCGAGAAGTTTGGAGAAGCATATGAAGATCAAGTACAGCAACTATCTGGAAGAAGAAAAAACATTGTATTGGGAATGCTTGCAATTGATGAATATGAAGAAGAACTTGCCCATCATTTAAGAACAGAGTTAAAGAAAATTGAAGGGCTGACATTATATGGACCTCCTGAAGGAGAACCTAGAACATCAACAGTTTCCTTTACTATAAAAGGAATTAATTCCCATGATGTCTCTAAGTATTTAGGAGATCGAGGAATCTATACCTGGGATGGGGACTTTTATGCAGTAACACTAGTCAATGATGTTCTTAATTTAACAGAACAAGGTGGTTTAGTTAGGATAGGAGTAGCTCCTTACAACACATTAGAGGATATTAATAGAACAATTGATGCCATAAAGTCACTGGTTAAGGATGCTAAATAATGTATCTAATATTTGAACATAATTAGATAAAAGAGTTAGCCATATGGTTAACTCTTTTTCAATAATAATCTAAATAATTTTCACCACTTTTAAACTGTGGTATTATTAAATAAATAAAAAGGAATGATTAATTTGAGAAAAGAAGCTACATTAGTGCAATGGGAAAACCTATATGATATTGCAATAAAGATAAAAGAGATGAAACCGTGGGAGTATTTATTTGATATAGATGTAATTACTATAATGATTCCAGATATGGAAACAATATGCTGTAGCATTATGGGCTCAAGTGAGGAGTTTTATGGCATAGGAACTTATATTGGTGATAATTCGATTAATGATTTCTATCAACTATTAGCTACAAAGGAAATGCCGCCCATACAAACTAAACGATTTCAAGAGGATAATCTTATAATATGTAACTTTGGTAGCAGAGAAGAATTGACATCTAAAGAGTTAAAATTAATTAAAGAATTGGGACTTAAATTTCGAGGAAGGAATAATTGGATTTATTTTCATTCCTATAAAAGAGGTTATGCACCCTATATACTAGACCAAGAAGAAGTTTTATTACAAACTGAAGTATTTAAAAATTTATATATGGCATTAAAAGCATATATCGATAAAGGACTTAGTATAGATTTTGAAGGAGGATATACTCTGTTAAGAAGATACGAACCAGAGGATGATTTATGGCTAAATTATCAGGCGAAAATTAAAATACTTCCAAAATTATATTTAAAACCTGAATTAACAGATGAAATTCTTATTGCTAACTTAAAACGAGCAAAAAGACTTAAGGAAACCTGGGAGATGGATATAGCATATCTAAATTCAATTATTAAAGATAAAGAATATGATAGACCTATTGAAGTTAGAGTTTGTGTTTTATTTGATAAAGCTAGTAAAATGCTTATTAACCAAAAGATGCTGGATCCATTAGAAGACCAAATACAGTCAGTTTTTGATGTTTTACTGGAAGCAATTCTAAATTTAGGGAAGCCGGCGAAAATAATAGTTAGAGATAAGCATATGTTCTATACTTTAAAAGACCTTTGCGAAAGGACTAATGTAAAACTAGATATTAAAGAGAAGTTGCCATCAGTGGATATTTTTGTTGAAGAATTTGCTAGGATATGAGGTAAAATCATTATATTAAAGATGGCAAAGACAATCAAATAGGAAACATAAATGATATAGACTTTTAATAAGGAAGTGAATGTTTTATGGAAAACAATAAAAGTAAAAAAACATCACCTTCTATGGATAGTTGGCTTAAAGAAGCAAAGGCGGAAGGAGCAGCATTAGAAGAAGGAATGTTTTTAATTCATAACGGACTTGTACGTCAAAGTCCAAAATCTAAAGTACGCCAAGGAATTGACGATGGGTCAATAGTTAAAGGAATGGAGTTTAGTTATGATTCAGAAAAGGTAGATAAATTTATCTCTCAAACTTACAAAATGGATGGCATCTTTCATATTAAAGTTTGGCTTAACGAAGGGAATCTAAAAGTTGGAGATGATATAATGTATATTTTAATAGGTGGAGATATAAGGCCTCATGTTATTGATGCATTACAGTTTTTAGTTGAAAAAATTAAAACTGAATGCGTTATTGAGATTGAAAAAAAGTAATAATGTTTTCTGCAGTAAGCATCATATATCTAGTAAATACTATTACAACATAGGCCTTCATTGCATCATAAGATAGGGAATTACAATCTTTGCTTATGTTCATATTAAAGGATTTAGCAGTCCACTCTTAAAGAGGGAAATATATGTATAAAGATATAGCGATTCAGAATAGACTCAATATAAAAAAACTGAAAGAAAAACTTGCTGATATCTGCCAAGAAACTTATTACCTTTTTATAACAGGATTTAATACAGGTCTTAAACTACAAGAACTCCTTAATCTTACAAAAAAGGACTTAATGGAAATTAAAAAATCCAAAGCAGATGAAATAATAGAGCCTTATTTCTGGGAAGAAATTGAAGCTTACATGGGAAAGTTCACAGATGAAGATTATATTTTCCCCGAACAAAACATTGCAGCAGCCTCTAATGAGGATAGTATATGTCGTCTTCTTTATGACACCGCACATGATATAGGAATTGATGGATTTGGAAATGAAACCCTTTCCAAAACCTACGGATATTTTCATTATCAGAAATTCAGAGATATAGAAAAGTTGAGAAAAAGATTCGGACTTGTGTCCCCCACCGCCACTCTTCACTACATCGGTTATAGGAACGATAGACACCTATGTTTTTACTGTAATATCGGCTGTGTTTGGAAGATAAAATAACAAGCAATTAAAAGCTTCTATATATTATCAGATAAAAGATTTCACCCATTATCACCCTTTTGATAGTAAGCAAAACTTTATATTTTACGCCATAAAAAAATGATTAAAATTTAATATTTAGATTAAAAAAACAGATGAAAAAACCACCTGTCTTTTTAATGCTTAAAATCAGGATGTTTCAATTGCCACGAATTAAATCTACAAAAAATCCGTCAAAAAATAAAGTATAATTTTCATAAAAAGAATGTCATAAAAAAATGTCATAAAATAACCACAATAACCACAATGTCATAAAAAGAATTGACAAAATTAAAATACTGAAATATAATATGAGCAGTGTTCTGAACAATGTTCATACAATTATCTTGTTATTAAAATTTCAAAGAAAGTCAATAATTTGAGGGAGGTAATGACTTGGGGAAAAATAAAAATATGGGAATTGAAAGAATTATTCAAACAACAACTCAACTTATTAGAGAACGTGAAGGAATTAGCAATATAACTATCCGGGAGATAGCTGCCAAATCTAAAGTAGGAGTCGGGTCAATAAATTATCATTTTCAGACCAAAGAAAATCTAATTGATATTTGCATCTTAAGAATAATAAGTCAATTTATTAATGAGATAAAAAAACTATACGAAAATTTAGATTTGAGTCCTATAGATAAATTAAGGTATGTATTTAAGGCTATGTCCGCTTTTTTAGTCCAAAATCCAAGCATATCAAAAACATCAATGATGCTGGACCTAAATACAGCTACTCTAAATGACAATACCCATCAAGCATCTAATTTGCATTTTAAGGCTCTAAAGGACTTCTATGGTGATCAGAAAAATGATTATGAGATATTTGTAATTCTGCATATAATTATGTCTAGTATTCAAGTTGCATTTTTAAGAAATAACACAATAAAAGCTGATGCAGGATTGGATTTTTTTGATGAAGA
>CAZRXS010000036.1:0-13826 GCA_964604145.1 uncultured Gudongella sp.
TACCAAAGCTCTTGGTGGATTTAAATCAAATTCTGATAATTTAATCCTTATGTATTCCATTCTAATCCTCCACTACAAAATAAGAAGTAAGTAAATGCAAAAAAAGTTCCTTAAGGAACTTTTGCATTATATTTCTTTTGCTATATCAACTAATTTAGCAAACCCTTCTGAATCGTGAATTGCCATTTCAGAAAGCATCTTTCTATTAACCTCTATATTTGATTTTTTTAATCCATTTATAAATTTGCTGTAGCTCATCCCATTTTGTCTTGCTGCAGCATTTATTCTTGCTATCCATAGTTTTCTAAAATCTCTTTTTCTTAACTTTCTTCCTATATATGAATAATTTAAAGATTTCATTACGGCCTGGTTTGCTGTCCTAAACAACTTGCTTTTTGAGCCATAATAACCTTTGGATGCTTTTAATACTTTTTTATGTCTTTTCCTTGCATTTACACCTCTTTTAACTCTTGCCATTATATATACCTCCTAAATATGTTAATCAATACTAAGGTAGCATTGAATTTATTCTTTTTTGATCGCTTTTACTTACTAATGTACCTTTTCTAAGATTTCTAACTCTTTTAGGTGATTTCTTACCTGTTTTATGGCTTTTAAAAGCTTTAAATCTCTTCAAAAGTCCAGATGAAGTTCTTTTAAATCTCTTTGCTGAACCCCTATGTGTTTTCATTTTCCCCATTATAATTCCCCCTATACTTAGTCTGCTTTTGGCATTACAAACATTACCATGTTCCTACCCTCTAACCTTGCCGGTTTCTCAATTTTGCCAACTTCAGAAATTAGCTCAAAAAAATCATCTAATACTACTCTACCCAGCTGAGTATGACCCATTTCTCTTCCTCTAAATCTGACAGAAACTTTAACTTTATCTCCATCTTTAAGAAATTCAATTGCTTGATTTGCCTTTACAGTTAAATCATGCATTTCAATATTTGGTGTCATTCTTATCTCTTTTACATTGATTATTCTCTGGTTTTTTCTTGCTTCTTTTTCTTTTTTTGCAAGTTCATATTTGTATTTACCATAATCCATAACTTTACAAACTGGCGGCTTCGCATTAGGTGCTACATTTACCAAATCCATATTCCTCTCAATTGAAACCTCCAAGGCTCGTTTTAGTGAAACTACCCCCAATTGTGTTCCATCAACATCAATAAGTCTGACCTCTTTTTCCCTAATCTCTTCATTAATCTGAAGTTCTTTAATAATCCTACACCTCCTATAGGTCTATATAAAACAATAAAAGCGGACATAGAATGTCCGCTATATTACCCCAATCGATAATAGTCGATAAATCGACCTGTTAAACCTTATAAGCTTTAGCCATAAGGTGAGAAGCGAGACTTCTACTTGGAATTTATTCAATTCTTTATAATTATAATCTAGATTTCATCTATTGTCAAACAATTAATTAAATCTTTGTTAAATTTTTAACTAAACTTAAATCTTTTGTTATTTTTTATCTTTGATTTCTTGAACAATTTTTTCTAAAAATGCATCAATCCCCATTTGGCCCATATCTCCATCATCTCTTTTTCTAATAGAGACCAATCTGTCTTCTAGTTCTTTTTCTCCTACAATTAAACTATATGGAATTTTTTGCATTTGCGCTTCTCTTATTTTGTAGCCAATTTTTTCAGCCCTATGGTCTATCTCCACTCTTACGCCCTTATCCTCCATAGAGCTTTTAACTTCATATGCATATTCATTAAACTTATCTGAAATTGGAAGAATTATGGCTTGTACAGGAGCTAACCATACTGGAAATTTCCCAGCATAATGTTCAATTAAAATACCCATAAACCTCTCCATGCTCCCGAGAATAGTTCTATGAATCATTACAGGCCTTTTCTTTTCATTGTTTTTATCGACATATGTTAAGTCGAATCTTTCAGGCATTTGAAAATCAAGTTGAATCGTACCACATTGCCATGTCCTTTCTATAGCATCCTCCAAATGAAAATCGATTTTAGGGCCATAAAATGCCCCATCTCCCTCATTTAATTTGTACTTGATTCCCTTTTCTTCAAGAGCTTCTCTAAGGCTATCTGTAGCCAAGTCCCATTGTTCCTCAGAGCCCATGGAATTTTCTGGACGAGTTGATAATTCTATATTATATTTAAATCCAAATACACGATAAATATAATCTGCCAAATCGATTGTTTTTTTGATTTCATCTTTAACTTGTGAAGGAAGGGTATAAAGGTGGGCATCATCTTGGGTAAAGCTTCTTACTCTCATCAAACCATGAAGTGCCCCAGATAGCTCATGTCTGTGGACCAACCCAAGCTCACCCCATCTTAGTGGGAGATCTCTATAGCTGTACATCTTTGTCTTATAAACTAATATTGAACCTGGACAATTCATAGGTTTAATAGCATATTCTCCTTCATCAATAGTTGTAAAATACATGTTTTCTTTGTAATGATCCCAGTGACCAGATTGATGCCACAAATTCTCGTTTAAGATTAATGGAGTTTTGATTTCTCCATAACCTCGCTTAGTATGTTCCGCCCTCCAAAAGTCTTCTAATAAATTTCTTATTATCATCCCCTTTGGATGGAAAAATGGAAATCCTGGCCCCTCTTCTTGTATGCTAAATAAATCAAGCTCTTTGCCTAATTTCCTATGGTCGCGTTTCTTAGCCTCTTCAAGCTTGTTTAAATATTCTTCTAAATCTTTTTTCTTTTCAAAGGTGGTTCCATAGATCCTTTGAAGCATTTTATTTTTTTCATCACCACGCCAATACGCCCCTGCAATGCTCATAAGCTTTATTGCTTTAACTTTTTTAGTGTCGTAAAGATGAGGACCTGCACATAAATCTGTAAATTCTCCAAGTGTGTAAAATGAAATTATTTCATCTTCTGGGAGCTTTTCAATTAAGTCGACCTTGTAAACTTCGTCTTTTTCTTTAAAGTAATCCAGTGCTTCATCTCTTGACATCTCAAATCTCTCAAGTTTATAACCTTTTTTAACAATTCTTTTCATCTCTGCTTCTATCTCTTCTAAATCTTCAGGAGTAAATCTATGTTCAGTATCAAAGTCATAGTAAAATCCATTGTCTATAGCTGGACCTATTGCAAATTTTACTCCGGGAAATAGATTTTGTACTGCTAGCGCCATAATATGAGCAGAAGTATGCCAGAATATTTTTTTTCCTTCTGGATCATCGAATTTAACTACTCTAAAATCAGCATCTTCATTGATACTATCTTGCATACCCAAGATCTTATTATTAACAACTGCGCCCATAGCAACCCTCGCTAGTCCCTCTGAGATATCTCTTGTTACATCGTATACCTTTATTCCTTTATTGTATTCTTTTTTTGAACCATCTGGTAATGTAATCTTTATCATATTTATCCCCCCATTAAAAAAAAGCTTTCACCCCTACATTCCTGTAGGGACGAAAGACCGTGGTTCCACCCTAATTTGTTCTTAATTTAAAATAACGCCTTTAGCGAATACCTTTCTAGGTTTAGCTCCGGGGTGGTTTTTCCTATCTTCTGTTTAGAAAACTCTCAGAACTTGTTTTCCTCTCTTAAAACTTCAAATAGCTACTTTTCCCATCATTGCTTTAATATTATTATTAAATAAATTTTAGCAATATTTTGACTGATTGTCAAGTAAAACTGGATTTTAGTACTGATAGTAACCTAGACATTAGTAATTAAGCTGTGCAAAAGTTCTTTGTAGCTATAGGCTTTTTGTTCACCAGTCTTCATGTCTCTTAGTGTATATACACCGCTATTTTTCTCTTCTTCTCCTATTACTATAACAAATGGAATTCCTAATTTATCTGCATAGTTAAATTTTTTACCGAGTTTTGTTTCTTCAAGGTAGACCTGAGTAAAGATTCCCTCATCTCTAAGCTTAGATGATATTTCAATTCCCTCATCAAAAAATCCATCCATTGGGATTACTAGTACTTTGGTTAAAGAGCTACCGGCAGTTTTGATAATTCCCGCCTCCATCAATTGGTAAAACAATCTTGTAAGACCTATAGATATTCCAACTCCCGGAAGTTTTTGTTTTGTGTAGTATTCTGCTAGATTATCATATCTTCCACCAGAACAAACGCTCCCTATTGTGGAATAATCGTCTAGATAAGTTTCATAAACTGTACCTGTATAATAATCTAACCCCCTAGCAATTGTTAAGTCAAGTTTGAAGTTTTCATCTGGGACTCCAAAAAGTCTTAAGTATTCTAAAACTGTGTTTAATTCATCTATACCTTCTATAAATAGTTCATTATTGATATTTAAGGCTTTAAGTTTTTTAATTACCTCGTCATTACTTCCTTCAATACTCATAAAGTCGAGAATATTATCTATTTGAGTAGAACTAAATTTATTTTCTATTAGCTCCTCTTTAACTTTATCTCTCCCAATTTTTTCTATTTTATCTACTGTCCTAAATACTGTATATACATCTTTTATTCCAAGCGAGTTAAAAAATCCTGTTAAAATTTTTCTATTATTTATCCTTATTGTGAATTTATCAAAACCCAAATCTTTAAATGTGGAATATATTACACTAGGTATTTCTGCATCATTTAGAATGCTTAAAGTATTATTCCCTATAACATCTATGTCAGCTTGGTAAAATTCTCTAAATCTACCTTTTTGGCTTCTCTCACCTCTATAAACCTTGCCAATATGATATCTTCTATATGGAAAAACAAGTTCTGAATAGTGCTGCGCTACATATCTTGCAAGAGGAACTGTAAGATCAAACCTAAGTGACATATCTTGGCTTCCTTTTACAACCTTATATATTTGTTTTTCTGTTTCGCCACCACCTTTGGCTAGTAGAACTTCTGATTTTTCAATTAAAGGAGTATCAATTGGCAAAAATCCAAATTTTTCGTAGTTCTTTCTTATAATATTCATCATCTTATTAAATAAAATTTGATCAGCGGGATTTAATTCCATAAACCCAGCTAGTATTGATGGCTTAACTATATTGTTTGACATTATTCTCCTCCTCTTTTTTATTGTCTTATCTATCTTTAAATTAGTTAAATTGAAAATAAAAAAACTGTGCCTAAATCTATAATATTATCTTTAGATAAGTATATAATTTCGATTCCTTTGCTTTTAATAAAATCTTCTATAACTAAAGCATCGGGGTGGTTAAGCAATAAACCAGTTAATACCATCTCTTTAGAAGATATATGGCCGCTTGCGCCTCCTATGAAACCGTAATCATATCCTAGCAATTCTATCCACCCTTTTTCTATTAATAATATATCATATCCTGCATCCGTTAATTTTTCTGCAATTTTTTTATCAGATGTTATAGCACTTTGATTGTCTACTAATGCTATAGAACATTTTGTATACCCTTGCTTTACATCAATTAATTTTATGCCCATATTTTTATAATATTGCTCTATTATTCCATCTGAATATCCTTTTTTATGCACAAAATGGTCTCCTATCCTAAAAACATTATACTTTATATCCTCAGGGTAGTGTCTTGCTAAATTATTTCTTCCTTTTATAACATTTAGTCCGTACGGTTTTAAATTTTGTGAATAAAAGTTGAAAACCTCAGGAGCAACAACTATTGTGTTTAAATCAATTGGATGTAAAATCAAATCTGGATGATAAGCAATTTTTGATGATACCGACTCTACTTTAATTGTTTTTATCACTTCCATCCCTTCATTAGTTAAATTATATATTATTTCACCACTAGCTTGACCACTTATTATGGCTAAATTTGCTCGTTTAGATGGAATAAATGGATTTTGCATTATATCTCCTCTTTTTCCTATATATTGTAAAAATCCCTCTGATAAACAGAGGGATAAATATTGGAGGCGACACCCGGATTTGAACCGGGGGTGAAGGTGTTGCAGACCTCTGCCTTACCACTTGGCTATGTCGCCTTATAATCTATATGGAGCGGAAGACGAGATTCGAACTCGCGACCCTCGCCTTGGCAAGGCGATGCTCTACCACTGAGCCACTTCCGCATATATTATATACAGCTACCATGGTAGCTAAAGCCGTAAGCGAAATAGCTCACGACTAGGCTATTAACCCCAATTCACGCCCTTTTATATTCCAACGCCACAATAGCAAGTATATATTATAAGTCTTTGATTGTCAATAATATTTTCTCTAATTCCTCTTTAGAAAAATGGTAGTTTGTGTTGCAAAAATGACATCTTACTTCGCTCTCTCCATCTTCTTCAAGTATCTCTTCAATCTCTTTTTCGCCTAAACTTATTAGAGCCTTCTCTACCTTTTTTCTTGAACAATCACATAAATACTCTAAGTCCTGCTTGTCTGTCACTTCCATTTCAAAATCTGATAATATCTCCTTCATAATTTCTTCAGGTGTATAACCTTGATCAATCAATCTTGATAGTGGTTTTGCTTTGGCTAAATTTTCCTCAATTTTGAAAATATCCTCATCTAAAATATCTGGTAGAGTTTGAATAAGGAACCCCCCCGCAGCTTTTACAGATAAGTCTTTTTCTACCAAAACACCTAATCCTACTGCCGTTGGTATTTGTTCTGATTGCAAGTAGAAATTGGCTATATCATCGCCTATTTCTCCAGTTACCAAACTTGTCTGACCAACATATGGCTCCTTTAAGCCTAAATCCATTATAGCTGTTATTGTTCCATTTTCTCCAACTAAGCTAGCTACATCAAGTTTCCCATCCTCTGTAGGCGGAAGGTCTGTATTTGGATTATCTACTATCCCTTTAACTCTTCCTTTATTATTTGCAACTACTAATATATTCCCTATGGGACCATCTCCAGAAATTCTTAATGTCAATAGGTCATTGTCATTTTTAAACCCTGAAGCCATTATAGCTCCTATTGTCAATACTCTTCCAAAAGCAGCTGTAGCTGTAGCAGATGTATTATGAATCTTCCTAGCTTCTTCTACTGTCTGAGTTGTCCTAGCGAAAAAAACTCGCAATTTTGATTTTTTATCCATCCCTTTAACTAAATAATCCTTCATCTCTTCCTCCTATTTTATGGCGATAAAATTAATTCTCTCTGTTGTCTCTATTATATCTTCAAAGCCAAAAGCATTTGTAAACTCACAATTTTTAAAACCTACCCTTTCTAGGGTAGTAAGTATTTCTTCTACTGAGTAAGCTCTTTGCATGTGGATCTCATCAAATCTTTTATATTGGATCCCATCGATAGTTGTGAAAAATGTTAAATAGTACTCTCCAATTTTAGTCTTTAAATCAAATCTATTTTCCCAAATATAAAATACTCCTTCCCTATCTTCTATAAAAATATTATTCCCCAATACAGTTTCAATCTTATACTCTGAATTTATATCAAATATAAAAATCCCTCCTGGATTTAGGTGTTTGTAAACATTGCTAAAGACTTTTATCAAGTCTTCTTTATCTAGAATATAGTTAATACTATCGCAGATTGATATAGCCACATCATAAGTGGAAGAGAACTTGAAGCTTGTCATATTCATATTAAACAATCTAAGATTCTTAAATTTATGTAGCTTTTGTTGTGCTTGAACAAGCATATCATTAGATAAGTCAAAAGCATCTACTTTATAAGCTCTTTTTAGAAGTTCTTCGGTTAAATTTCCTGTCCCACAAGCGAGTTCTAAAATTATATTGCTCCTAATTTGGTTTTTATTTAGAATTTGAATAATATACTCAGCCCACTGAGAATAATCAAAATCATCCATTAATTTATCATAAATTTTTGCAAATTGTACATAATTAGTCATACCATTCCCTCTTAACCCTAAATAATAAGCAATTAATAAAAGAAGTAGAGCCAATTTGAATATATAAATATTCCAGCAATTATTATAATAGGACTCCACATAATTCTTTCTTTTATCTCTATACTCTCTTCAATTAAAATTATCTCATTATCAATTATAACTAGTTCTTTATTTTTATCCTTTTCTAAATCATAAACCTCTGTTTCTTTAGTAATGGGAAAATTTTTCAATAAAATATATAAAGCTATAAATGAAAATAAAGCGAAGCTAGCAAGAACAACACTAGTTAAAATCATCTGAATACTATAGTCGATTAAAGGTGCATCTTTGGTCGCTAGTTCTATATTCGTAGTCAGTTTTAAAAGTAAGTATCCTATTGTCATAGCAAATCCATTATTTAAAACATGCCCTAATATAGAAGCATATAAGCTGTTTGTTTTTATAAGAATTATGCCTAATACAAATCCTAAAAATATTGGTCCTAATAAATTTAGAAGGTTAAAATGAAAAATCCCAAACAACACTGAGCTAATTATTAATCCTTTTGTTTGTCCAAGTTTAGAATAAGCAGATTGTAAAGTTCCTCTAAACATAACTTCTTCACATATCCCAGGAGTGATAGCTACAACAAATAAAGCAATTACATAATCAATAAAATTATCAGGTATTGGTAGGCCTACAGGCATTGCTTCGCTTATAGAAGTTACCATTGCCAGCATAATAAAATTTAGGAAGACTGCAACTGGATAAGCGAAAATCATGATAAAGAAAATATATACCATTTGTTTGAAACTTATACTATTGAGTTTCAATACCTTTTTTAATGAAAACTTTTTAAATTTTATTAAAATAATATTGGGAAGTAAAATAAGCAAATACTCAGTAATAAGTACACCGGTATACAAGTCATTTCTTTGTACTCTAGCTCCTACAACTAAGAGTAATACCCCCACTATTAAAAAAAGTATATTAACATTATTTATAGTTGGTAATTCACGCCTTATCAAGTCAGTACTCCCCTCTTATAAGTAAGTTTATCCATTAAATTCACCTACATAGAATTTTGTATGTGAATATACCTTATTCGAAAGTAAAAATATATGGGGTGTTCCTATAATAATCTCCATAATTTAACCCATAGCCTACAATAAAAACATCTGGAATCACATAACCTACATAATCAGGTGATATATCTATTTGTCTTCTGCTTGGTTTGTCTAGCATAACACACACTTCTATTGAACTAGGGTTTTTTTTCTTTAAATGTTCTATAACCTTAACTAAAGTATTGCCTGTATCAATTATATCATCTACTATTAAAACATTCTTGCCTTCTATATCTCCTCTTATATCTTGAAGGATTTTAACATTTCCAGAGGAGTACTCACCGCTACCATAACTTTCCGTTGTCATAAATTCAACTTCTAGAGGTATATCCATTTCCCTAGTTAAATCTGCAGTAAAAATAAAACTTCCCTTTAGAAGGGATACAACTACTAGATTTTTCCCTTTGTAAATTTCTCCAAGTTTGTTGCCCATTTCTTTAACCTTTTTTTGGATTGTTTCTCTTGAATAAAGAACTCTTTCTGTTTTGTTTTCAATCAAATTATTCTCTCCTCTCATATTTGTATTTTATCCTTAAAATATTCTTTATTTCTCTTAATTCTTTTAATATCAAGTTTAAACTAAACTGGATACTAATAATAATTATAAATAAAACTATTCCAACAATCCATTCAATATACATAAAATCATCCCTTTTAAAAATATGGTATTCTTGTTATAAATTATTTTATACCCTTAAAGTTTAATTTAGTATCACAGTTTTTTTGCTATTGTCCTTACCTCTCCTATCAAATACAATGAACCACAAAAAACTATCATATCTTCAGAACTTGCTAGTTCAAAAGTCTTTAAGATTGCCCGTTTTATATCTCTTTCAATAAAAACATTTTTATTATAATTAGAAATCTCAGCAGCTAAAGTACTCGCATTTAGCTTTCTTGGCATATTTACTTCCGTTACTACAATCTCTGAGGCTAGTAAAGATATCCTCTTTACCATATGTCTAAAATCCTTGTCTTTTAGTACACCAATTCCTACTATAAGTCTTTTATAGGGAAAAAGCTTTATAGCTTCTACTAGTTGATCCATCCCCTGCAAATTATGGGCCCCATCAATAAGGAATATTGGATTTTTCTTAATCGTTTCTAGCCTACCCTTCCACTTAGTCTTAAGCAATCCCTCTTTAAGGTCTTTTTCTCTTATATTTAACAAATGGAGTTTTTCCAATTCAACAACAGTAGTAATTGCAGTAACCGCATTGTATATTTGATACTTGCCAATCATAACTATTTTTATATCTTTAAAATCATATTTATCTATTTTAAAATTAAAGATACTTTCTAGATATGTCTGACTAGTAATTTCTATTTGTTCAAAAGGAACTTTTACTACTCTTGCACCTTTTTCTTCTGCTACTTTTAAAATCTGAAATTCAGCCTCAGGATTTTGTGGATATAATATCACTAACCCATTTTCTTTTATTATTCCAGCTTTTTGATAGGCGATTTCAGAAAGAGTATCCCCCAAAATTTCTGTATGATCATAATCAATAGTTGTTATAACAGAAACTAAAGAAGTCGGGATTATATTTGTAGAATCGTATCTACCACCAAGTCCAACTTCTAAAACAACATAATCTATTTCTTGTTCTTTAAAATAAACAAAAGCTATTGCTGTAACTATCTCAAATGTAGTTGGGTGCTCAAACCCACTATCTAGCATCTTATCTGCAGCTATTTTTACAAGATCTGTAATCCTAGCTAAATCATCTTCGGGGATATTTTTATTATTAATCTGTATCCTCTCTGTAAATTTTTCAAGATAGGGTGAAGTAAAAAGTCCTACTTTATAACCCGTGGCTATTAACATTTGGAATATATATGCTGAAGTAGAACCTTTACCATTTGTACCCGCGATATGAATGTATTTTAAATCTTTATGTGGGTTTTCTAAATAACTTAAAAGTATTTCAATGGAATCTAGTCCCAATCTTGATCCGTATTTATCTTTATCATTTATATAGGCAAGTGCCTCATCGTAGTCCATTAATATCCTCCTACTTATGAAATCTTTCTAATCGTTCAAGAACTTTAGCTAACATCCCAGAGTATTTCTCTTTCTTCTCTTTTTCTTTTTCTACAATGCTTGCAGGCGCTTTTAAGACAAATTCTTTGTTAGCTAATTTAGAGTCAACTCTCTTTATTTCATCTTCAAGCTTGACTTTTTCTTTTTGGAGTCTTTCTATCTCTTTATCGTAATCTACTAAGTCCTTAAGGGGAAGATAAACTTCGCATCCTTCTAGCACTACGGAGATATTGTCATCGCCTATTTTGCTTTTATCTTTTTCAAAAATTATTTCTTCTGCTCCTGCAAGAGTTTTAAATTTAGTCTCCCCTTCTATTATAACTTCTTTTAAGCTCTCATCTTCTGTCACAAAAATTAATTGTGACTTTTTCGAGGGAACTATATTCATTTCAGCTCTAGCATTTCTAATCCCTTTTATTGCTTTTTTTATAAATTCTATCTTCCTTTCATCTTCATCAAAAATAAATTTTTCTTTTGCCATTGGCCAATCCTCAATTATTAGGGGATTAGTTTTTTCAGGTAAATGTTGCCATATCTCTTCAGTTATAAATGGCATAAATGGGTGTAATAACTTCAACACATCTTTTAAAACTGTTACTAAAACCTTTTGGGCCGTTTCTTTTGATTCTTGGTCAGCTCCATAAAGTCTTATCTTAACCATTTCAATATACCAGTCACAGTAATCTTCCCAAATAAACTCATATATCCTCTGGCCAGCTAGACCAATTTCATATTTATCCATATTTGTTTTAACTTCTGATTTCAATCTATTTAATCTTGTTAAAATCCACTTATCTTCTGAAAACAAATCAATATTTTCAATCGAATAAGTTAACATATTTTCATCTAAATTCATTAAAACAAATCTAGTAGCATTCCAAAGTTTATTGGCAAAATTTCTACTAGCTTCAACTTTTTCAATATAAAACCTCATATCATTCCCAGGAGTATTTCCAGTTATAAGCATAAATCTTAATGCATCAGCACCGAATTCTTCAATAAGTTCTAGTGGATCGATGCCATTACCAAGTGACTTACTCATCTTTCTTCCTTGGGAGTCTCTTATTAGGCCTGTTAAGAATACATCTTTAAAAGGAAGTTCACCCAGTTGTTCTAGGCTGGAAAATACCATTCTTATTACCCAAAAGAAAATAATATCATAACCTGTGACAAGAACATCTGTTGGGAAGAAGTAATCTAAATCCTCTGTCTTTTCAGGCCATCCTAGTGTTGAAAATGGCCATAATGCAGATGAAAACCAAGTGTCTAATGTATCAGTTTCTTGCCTTATGTTTGTGCTATTACATTTTGAACAGCTTGTAACTTCTTCTCTAGATACAATTACTTGTCCACAATCGTCACAATAATAGACAGGGAGCCTATGTCCCCACCATAGTTGTCTTGAAATACACCAGTCTCTTATATTTTCAAGCCAGTGTACATAAACTTTGCCAAATCTTTCAGGAATGAAGTTTATTTCTCCTTTATAATAAGCGTCTAAGGCTGGTTTTGCTAATGGTTCCATCTTTACAAACCATTGTTTAGATATAATTGGTTCAATGATAGTTTTACATCTTTCGCAATGGCCAACAGCATTTTCATGGTCCTTAATTTCAACTAAAAATCCATTTTTCTTTAATTCTTTAACTATAACCTCTCTAGCTTCAAATCTCTCAATGCCTTCAAATTTTCCACCGTTTTCATTTATATATCCATCTTCATCTATAACTTTGCATTGGCCAAGATTATGTCTTTCTCCAAGCTCAAAATCATTAGGATCATGAGATGGAGTAATTTTAAGTGCCCCTGTTCCAAATTCCATTTCAACGTAATTATCTGTAATTATTGGAATTTCTCTTCCAACTAGAGGTAGTATAGCTGTTTTCCCTACAATTTCTTTATATCGTTCATCTTCTGGGTGAACAGCTATAGCAAGGTCTCCAAGCATTGTTTCAGGTCTAGTTGTCGCAATTGTAATAAACTTATCACTATCTTTAATAGGATACCTAATACTGTAAATATATCCTTGTTTGTCTTCATGTTCAACTTCTGCATCAGAAATAGCTGTATGACAACTTGGACACCAGTTTATTATCCTATCTCCTCTATAAACTAAGCCCTTGTCATATAAACGAACAAAAGCTTCTTCAACTGCATTGCTAAGCATTTCATCTAAGGTAAATCTTTCCCTTGACCAGTCACACGATACTCCCAATTTCTTAAGCTGATTTTTAATTCTTCCACCATAAATATCAGTCCATTCCCATGCCTCTTTTATAAATCCTTCTCTCCCTAATTCTTCTTTTGATTTACCTTCAGATTTTATTTTTTCTACGACTCTTCCTTCTGTAGATATACTGGCATGGTCTGTTCCAGGCAGCCAAAGTGCTTCATAACCCTCCATTCTTTTCCACCTAATTAATATATCTTGTATAGTATTATTTAAAGCATGTCCCATATGAAGACTTCCCGTTACATTTGGTGGGGGCATCATTATAGTATATGGCTTTTTTGTTTTATCAATTTTTGGTGTAAAGTAACCATTTTCATTCCAAAATTGATAAAGTTTATCTTCAAATTCCTTTGGATCATAGGTCTTTGACAAATTTTCCAACATTTTATTACCTCCTCTTAAAATAAAAAAACCCCATCCTAATACAAAGGACGAGGGTTCGCGGTACCACCTTAATTCTATGACTTAAGTCATAGCGCTTAAATAGATATCGGTCTCCCGTTCTAGCTTACTCTTTTTTGGGCTAAAATGCTCAAAAGCTACCTTCATTTGATCTAATCTACAAATCTTACAGCCTAGGATCTGCTCTCTTAAAGATAAATCAAATTACTCCTCTTTTTCACAGCAAAATATATAATCAAAATTATAGCTTTATAAGCCACTTTTGTCAACTTCATTTCTTTTA
>CAZRXS010000037.1:0-13645 GCA_964604145.1 uncultured Gudongella sp.
TATTATATATATCCTCCACGCTCCCAATCTCCATAATCTTTCCTGCATACATTACAGCAATATTATCACAAGTTTCACCTAGTATTGATAGGTCATGAGTTATAATAACCATGGCCATATTTAATTCTTTACGTAATTTATGGAGCAGGTTTAAAATTTGCGCTTGTACCATTACATCCAATGCAGTGGTTGGTTCATCTCCTATAACTATCTTTGGATTACAAGCAAGTGCCATTGCAATCATAGCTCTTTGCTTCATACCACCACTAAATTCATGTGGATAATTCCAAATCCTATCTCGTTCAAGTTCTACTAATTCAAGTAATTCTCTTGTCCTCTTATTCGCTTCTTTTTGTGATACTTTTTTATGGAAGAGAATAGCTTCTGAAATTTGATCCCCAACCCTTAAGACTGGGTTTAGAGAGTTCATAGCCCCTTGAAAAATCATAGATATTTCATTCCACCTAATCTTATTAAATTGTGAATCTTCAAGCTTCACTAGGTCTTTGCCCTCAAATAATATCTCCCCACCTCTAATAAATCCCTCCTTTGGAAGGAGCTTGCATATGGACAAGGCAGTTGTTGTTTTTCCACAACCTGATTCACCAACTAAGCCTAAAGATTCTCCATAGTTTAGTCCAAAACTTACACCGTCAACAGCCTTTACTTTTCCTGAGGATATCTCAAAATATGTTCTTAAATCATTTACCCTTAGTAGATCCATAATTATCTTCTCCTTAGTTTAGGATTTAAGATTTCATCAAAGGCATATCCTAAAAAAGTAAATGAAAGCACCACTAATACAACACATATACCTGGAGGCAAAAAATACCAGTAGGCTCCTGAACTTGCTGCTCCTGATTCAAAAGCATAATTTAACATCATACCCCAGCTAGGCCTTGTTACATCTCCTAGACCTAAAAAACTTAAAGTTGTCTCAGAAATAATTGCAACTGCAGAGACTAAAATTGTATTTGCAAAAACTAGCGGAAATACATTTGGGAGTATATGTCTAATCATTATAGTTTTATCATCTGCTCCAAAAGCTCTAATCCTTTCTATAAATGGCCTTTCTTTTATCGATAGTGTTTGGGCTCTCACTACCCTTGCTGTTCCCGCCCAGCTAGTTATGCCTATAACAAATATTATATTCCAAATGCTGCTTCCAAGTATAGCTGCTAAGACCAAAACAAGTGGTAACCAGGGAATAACTAAGAAAAAGTCTGTAAATCTCATAAGTACAATATCGGTTTTTTTCCCAAAATAGGCTGAACTAATACCAATAATTGTGCCTAAAAACATTGAAATAATAGTGGCAAGTACACCTACCATAAGCGATATTCTTCCACCAGCAAGTAGGTTTTTAAAAACATCTCTCCCCAAATCATCAGTTCCTAATATATGCTCATTGCTTGGAGCTTGAAGCGCACTACCTGCCTCTCCAAACTCCATTGGATCAAAGGGAAATATTAGAGAACCTACAAATGAAGCCAAAATAAAAAATATTAAAATCCCAGCTCCAGCTATACCCATTTTATTTTTCTTAAAATTATTGAAAAATTCATCTAATTTCTTTTTTCTCATTTCTCTTTTAATTGAACTCATATTCTCCACCTCAGCTCTTTACTCTGGGATCCAGATAGGAATAGGTGATATCTGCAATAAAGTTAGCCAAAATTACACTAACTGTAATCAATAGAAATATTCCCTGCAAGAGTGGGTAATCCCTATTTTTTATAGCTTCATACATCAGTCTACCAATACCTGGCCATGAGAATATCGTTTCAATCTGGATGGTTCCCCCAATTATAAGCCCCAGATTTATAGCTATAATTGTTATCATCGGAAGCATAGCATTTGGGAGTGCGTGTTTTCTAATAATATAGCCATCTCCAAAGCCTTTTGCCTTAGCGGTTATCATATAATCTTCGGTAAACACATCTAATAGAGTATTTCGCATGGTAAGGGTATACTCACCTATAAGCACAAGGCTTAAAGCTGTAACCGGTAAAACAAGATGCATTGCCCCATCTTTAATCATTGCAAATGTGCTCGCAAAAGTTTGACCTGGTGTAAACATACCTGAAGTAGGAAAGATTCTTAGTCCTATACTAAATACAGATATAAGAATTATTCCAAGCCAAAATGTAGGCATTGAATATGTTACTAAAGAAAATCCAAGTGCAAAAACATCTATTTTTGTGCCCCTTTTCCAGGCTGAAATAACTCCCAAAAACATACCTGCAAAAATAGCAATTATCTCTGCTATCCCTACCATTATAAGAGTTGGCATTATTTTTTGGAGTATAACCTCAACGACAGGTTTTTTATAAAGAAAAGATAAACCAAAGTCTCCTTTAAAGAGATTTTGCACATAAATAAAGAATTGAATATACCATGGTTTTCCCAATCCAAATAACTCTTTAGTTCTTTCTATAGCTTCAGGAGATGCTTTTGGATTTCTCATAATCATTGAAAGAGGGTTGCCGGGCATTACTCTAAATAAAAAATAATTAAAAATAAGTACAAATACTATGGTTACTAAAGCTTGCAAAGACTTTTTAAATAGGTATTGCTTATTCAATAGCCTCACCTCACAGTTAAATTAGCTTTGGAAATATAAAAAGGGGATTAACCCCTCCTTATATTCCGGCATAGAGCTATTCTTCTTTATTTTTTTTCATTCTTATATATAAAAATATTCCTGCAATAATACCAATGCCTACTATTATATATATGATTGTATTATTAGCGCCAGTAGCTTCTTTAGTAGTTGTATCTGTTGTTTCAGCTGAATCTTCTGAATCAGTTATGTCAGTTGATTCAACAGCATCTGTTGACTTTATTACAGGCTCTACGTTTAAATAATTATAATTTGTTAGATTAAAGAAATATCCACCAGTGTCAGGTATCCTTTTCCAGCCTGTCCATTTTTCTGTATTTACAGCTTGTAAATTATTATCATAAAATAGGATAATATAAGGAGCTTCCTCATACAGGATCCTTTGCATTTCCCAAACTAGCTCTTGTCTTTCATCAGGATCCATTAGGGTTTGTTGCTTTAAAAACAACTTATCGTATTCCTCATTTGAATAATTTGAATCGCTCATTGAGCCAATTTCATCAGTTGTCATTATATTGAGAATTGTGGTAGGATCTAAATCTGCTCCCCAACCCCAAATAAACATATCAAAATCACCAGAATAAATTTTATCTATTAAAACACCATCATCAACTGTTTCAATATTTAATTTAATACCTGCTTTAGCAGCAGAACCTGAAATCATCTGCCCTGCCTTTACTTCTTCTGAATTATCTGCTCTAAGAGTAAAGGTAAATTCCAGAGCATTCCCGTTTTTATCTTCTCTTACACCATCTCCATTTAAATCAGTATAACCTGCTGTTTCTAAAAGTTTTTTTGCTTTTTCTATATCATAGTTTCTAATTTCATCTTCCGTTGGCTCATAATGATAGAAGCCTTCAGGTGGAACTAGAGTAGTTCCTACAGTCCCCTGACCATCGTATACTAAATCTAATATTTGCCGTTTATCAATTGCAAGCTCAATAGCCTTTCTAATATTAAAATCTTTTAGCAAAGGATTTGCTTTTGAAGAAGGGTCTTTCCAGGCATTAAAGGAAATTTCAGTAAAGCCTAAAGATACAGCAGACACAGCTTCTATGCCTTCTTCATCTTTTAAAGAAGAAAGTTGGCTAGTGTTAAAATTTGTAGCAGCATCTATTTCGCCAATCTTGATAGATTGAGCCATTGTATCTGAATTTGCATAGTGGACAAATATCAATTCATCTATTGCAGCTTGCCCTTTAAAATAATTTTCATTTGAAACTAGTTTTAAAAACTGTCCTGGGTTAAACTCTACAAATTCAAATGGTCCTGTGCCTATGGGCGTTTCATTTGGCCAAGTTTCAAGCTCTTCAACTGCGACATCTTTCCATATATGTTCTGGAAGTATGGGGGCAGAATTTAATAGCATATTTGCCTTTGGATTTTCAGTTTTAATCTTAACTGTATAATCATCCGGAGCTAAAATCTCTGTTATTCCCACAAGATAGCCTGCATACATTCCTAATGGATTCTCGAGTAGTAACTCAAAAGTAAATTTAACATCCTGAGAGGTAAAAGTTTCTCCATCATGCCAATTTACGCCTTCTTCTAAATTAAAAATCCACTCTGTACCATCTTCATTTATTTCCCATGATTTTGCTAAATTAGGAGCAGGCTCTAGATTTTCATCAATTGTAACAAGAGGATCATAAATTAGGCTAAAGACCTCATAACCTATTTCACTGTAGGATATCATAGGGCTTAGTGAATCTATCTCGACCGTAACTCCAATCCTCATTGAATCTGGATTTTTATTTGCACTTGCAAAAATATTGCTGGTTCCTAAAGATAGCATAACTGCAAAAGCTATTAAGATTTGAATTGCTTTATTGCTTTTCATCTAAATTCCTCCTTGTTTATTCTCTTTTACAAGCGCTGATTCTGTGATAATAAACTTCTTATTATCTGCGTCCAACCTAGCCATAACTCCTATTGGAAGTGTTGCTATATCCCTAGTATGTCCAATCGGCAAACCATGAATAACTGGGACTTTTAGTGGTGCAAGATGTTCAAATAATAAATCTTCTAAACTAATATCTACATAGTAACCAGGATTATGCAAATCTGGCTTACAATCAACGCATTCTCCAACTACAATTCCAGCAACATTTTCAAATTTCCCTGCATTAGCTAAATGAGTGAGCATATGATCAATAATCCAAGGTTCAGTTTCAAGCTCTTCAAGAAATAAAATCTTACCATCAGTCTGAATTTCATATGGAGTTCCTAGGGTAGAACATAGTAAACTTAAATTCCCACCCACTAATGGACCCTCGCAGACCCCTGGATATACAGTATTAATCCATTTCTTATTATCAGAAAGAGGAATTTCTCCTATGGGTTCAGGATTTGTCAAAGCTTTAAACAGATAATCCTTTGTATAATCGCTTAAATCGCTTAAATTATATCTCGACATCCCCGGTCCATGAAAGGTAACCATTCTAGTCTTTTCATAGATAGCAATATGCAAAAATGTAATATCGCTAAATCCAATAAAGATTTTAGGGTTGGCTTTAACAATTTCAAAATCAATATATTTAACCATACGAGCTGAGCCATAACCACCTTGAGTAACAAATACAGCATCAATATCTTTATTTTTAAACATTTCATTAAAGTCATTTGCCCTATCTTCGTCTGAGCCTGCAACAAATCCTTTTGTTTTATTAAGATTCTTAGATAGCTCTACCTTATAACCCCACTGTTTTAAGGTTTCAACCCCCCTAATTACGTCACTTCTCCTAAATGAAGGACTCGCAGGTGAAATAACACCAATTGTATCACCAATTTCTAAAATTTTTGGCTTTACTATCATATAGCAGTACCCCCTTTGACTTTTAAAGTTTCTTATTTATATAGCATTGCTTCTTTACTGATTTTAAGCGATAAATAAAAGATGTTTTTTATATGTATACCCTTTTTTACCTATAATCAGCTTTTCTCAAATAAAAAATAATTTAAAAAAAGAACCTAACTAATCCGTTAAGTTCCTTTAGACTACTCCTTAGAAATAAATAAAATATTTCTAAGAAACTAAAATAAGCCCTTTAAATTTAAAGGGCTTATAAGTTTAATGTTTTTTAAGCTATTGATGCATTGTAAATATCTTTAATGGATTTTGTTAACATATCATTAAATTCTTCATCAGTTTGTTCTACACTTAAACCCTCTGACAGGGCCCTTGAAAAGCTGGCAATTAAGCCTGGGTTATTATAAAGATATTTTACAGAATCTTCTCTACTATAACCACCAGAAAGAGCTACCACACGCATAACTTTAGGATGCTCAATAAGGTCAGCATAGAAATTATCTACTGTTGGAATTGTAAGTTTTAGCATTACTAGCTTATCTTCTGAAAGACTATCCAAATGTTTTAATATTTCATTTTTTAGAATCTCTTCAGATTCCTTTTTAAATTTGCTATTTATATCAACTTCAGGTTCTAAAATTGGAACCAAACCCTTAGCTAGTATTTGTTTCCCAACTTCAAACTGCTGTTCTACAATTTTTTTGATAGCTTCTGAATTAGTTTTTTTAATAACAGATCTCATCTTTGTACCAAATATATTTCTCTCTATTGCACGATCTAACAAAGAGTCTAAGTCTGGAATAGGTTTCATAAGCTGTACACCGTCTTCTTCATCTTCAAGCCCTTTGTCTACTTTTAGAATAGGAATTATTCCTTTTTCCTCCCATAGATAATCACCAGTCCACAAACCATCTATTTTTCTATCCATAGTGTTTTCAAATAGAATTGCTGCTAGAATGTATTCTGAATTAAAAGCTGGACTTGTAATAATTCTAGTTCTCATTTCATGTACTAAATCAAACATTTCCTCTTCATTAGAGTATTTATCTTCACTTACCCCATAGGCTAATAAAGCTTTTGGTGTACTGCCTCCACTTTGATCTAGCGCTGCAACAAAACCTTTGCCGTCTTTCATAATTTCAGCTTGTTTATTATTCATGTAAATCCCCCTCGTATTGATATTTTAATTTATCATTTATTATCATCCTTTTATTTATACCCTAGTAAGATATTTTAAAACTTAGCAAAGGCTTTATCCTGTTCTAAATGCTCTATCATCTCTTAAGAATTTCTTAATTGTCTTTATTTGCTATATTTGATATTATAGCTTATGAAAGGCAAAGAAACTAATCTGCATTGTTTTATATAATTCTTAAGCTTCTAAAGCAAAAAACTTTACAGGGAGGGCATTATGGATACTGCTGATGTTAGATTATTTCAAAACATTAAAAAATATGATAAAGTAATTTTTGTTTCTATTTTTTCAATTGTTATATATATTATCGCTGGAATATATAACAATGCCTTTCTTGAAATGATGTCTATAGCAAACTATTTAACATGGCATAATATATTTGAATTCTCTAGCATATTAATTTCATTTTCTGTATTTACAGTTACCTACTTTGCCTACAAAGAAACTAGGAGTTTAAGGTTTATAATATATGGATGTGCATTTTTAATTATGGGTTCTCTTGATGCATTCCATACTTTTAGCTATAAGGGAATGCCAGATTTCTTTATTGCAAATGATACGGCAAATAGGGCCACTACCTTATGGATTCTTTCAAGACTTATTGGAAGCTTAGGTTTTATGACAGCAATTTCTACACCAGCCAATGTTCTTAGCAATATTAAAAAAGAGGTTTTTGCAACACTAACAGCTGCTTTGGCCATTGGATTGTTTTTAATAGTAACTTATTATCCTAACTTTTTCCCTCCTATGTATATAGAGGGAAAGGGGCTGACAAATTTAAAAATACTCCTAGAATATTTTATAATATTGATTTTAATAATATCATTTATTACTTTGTCATCTCAATATAAAGAAACTTATTCTAAAGATAAAGATATGATTATGATAGCTTTAGTCTTGTTAATTTTTAGTGAATTTGCATTTACAAAATATGGAAGCGTCTATGATGCCTTTAATTATATTGGGCATTTATATAAAATAATTGCTTTTTATATGTTTTACAGAACTATATATATTGAAAATATTAGCAAACCATATATAGAGCTAAAAAAATCTAGAAATGAATTAGAAATTTATTCAGATAATCTTAATATAATTGTACAAGATAGGACCAAGGAACTAAAAGAATTAAACGGAATGTTATTAAGCGATATTGAATATGCTAGGGAAATGCAGCGCAGCTTGTTACCTAAGCAAATGCCAAAGAATATTCCAGTCTTTTTTGATGCAGAATATTTACCTGCTGAAAAACTAAGTGGTGATTTTTATAATGTTCTCAAGCTAGATGAAGATAATATTGCAGTTTATATTGGTGATGTATCTGGACATGGTATATCTGCGGCTATGTTAACAGTTTTCGCCTTCCAGAATATTATACAATTAAAAGAAAAAGGAGCCCCTTCTGGAGAGATTTTAAAACCCAGCTTTGTCTTAAAAACTATTTACAATAGTTTTAATAGTACAAATATTAATGATGAAAAATATATAGTAATGCTTTATGGTATATATAATATCAAAAATAAATCCTTCAGATATGCATCAGCAGGAATAAATGTACCACCGTATATTATTAAAAAAAATGGAGAATTACATGAAGTAAATGTAAAAGGGTTCCCAATTTGTAAGTTAGGTGATTATATTTCTCCTTACTATGAAAATAAAGTCATTCAGTTAGAAACAGGCGATAAAATATTATTTTATTCTGATGGATTAATTGAAGCAAAGAATAAATTTGGTGAAATATATGGCCAAAGTAGGTTAAAGGATTTTTTAAAGAATAACCATAATTTAAATTCATCTGATTTAAATACTGCTATAAAAAATGATTTTTACAAACATATAGGCCATGGAAGTGAACTTATGGATGATGTAACTTTCTTAACTATGTTGGTGGTAGACTTTAAAAAGCCCAATTAAGAAAATTCTTAATTGGGCTTTTTAAATATATATTTTGGCATTTTATTGTTGTTTTATTTTCATCTGCTTGTGGTAGGATTTTTATATCTGCTTTTAATCCCCTTTTTATCTATCAGCCTAAGTGCTAACTAGCAAATTTAAATTCTTTATAATCTCCTTTGTAAACTCTTTTGTCCCAAGTTTCCCACCTAAATCAACAGTTGTAGTAGCCTTATTTCTTAAAACTTTAGCTAAAGATTTTTCTATACTTGTTGCAGCTTTATATTCACCAATATAGTTAAGCATCATTATTGCGGATAATATTGCTGAAGTTGGATTTGCCATATCTTTACCCATAATATCGGGTGCTGATCCATGAACTGGCTCAAATATTGAAATTTCTTCACCTATATTAGCTCCTGGAGCCAATCCAAGTCCACCTATTAACCCTGCTGAAAGATCTGATAGTATATCACCATAAAGATTAGGTGCAACTATAACATCATAACTTTGAGGGTATTGGACAAGTTTCATACACAAAGCATCTATTATTGTATCTTCAAATTCAATATTCTCGTATTCTTTAGCAATCTTTCTGCCACATTCTAAAAACAAACCATCAGATAATTTCATAATATTTGCCTTATGTGCTAGTGTAACTTTTTTCTTTCCAGTCTTTCTAGCCAATTCAAAAGCATACCTACATATTCTTTCACTAGCTTTTCTAGTTATAATTTTTATGCTCTCAGCTGCATCTTCACCTACCATATGCTCTATTCCAGCATATAGGTCTTCAGTATTTTCTCTGACTATAATAAAATCTACATTTTTATGTATACTATCAACGCCATCATAAGATTTTATAGGTCTAATATTTGCAAAAAGATTTAAAGACTGCCTTAAACTGACATTAATACTTCTAAACCCAATTCCTATTGGGGTTGTAACAGGCCCTTTAAAGGCAACTTTATTTTTTTTTATACTGTCAATTGCATATTGAGGAAGTGGTCTACCATAACTTTCAATTGCATCTTCTCCTACTTTTAAAATTTCCCAATTGATTTCAACTCCTGTTGCTTCAATAATTTTAACTGCAGAAGATATAACCTCTGGGCCAATGCCGTCTCCTTCTATTAAAGATATATTATGTCTCATGCTTTTTCCCCTTTCAGATTCAACAGACCACCAGCTTTAAGCATACTCCTTTGCCTTTCTGTTATATCGAAATTTAGTTTATACTCCTTGTTCTTTGTCTTATTATTTACAACTATCTTTTTATTGTTAATTTGATCTAATATATTTACAATAATAATTTCATCCAATATATCTATATCTTCAAAATCAGATATATCTTCAAATACTAAGGGGATTATTCCATTGTTAATTAAATTTTGTTTATGGATTCTTGCAAATGATTTAGCTAAGATAAGCTTAATACCTAGATACAAGGGGACAAGAGCAGCATGCTCACGACTTGAGCCTTGCCCATAATTAAATCCTGCAATAATAATACCTCCATCGTATTCTTTTGCCCTAGTAGGGAAGTCTTTGTCACATGGGACTAAGCAATAGTCTGACAAGTAAGGAATATTAGACCTATAAGGTAAAAGTTTCGCACTAGATGGCATTATATGATCAGTAGTTATATCATCCCCAAGCTTTATTAATACTTTTCCTGAAATTTCCTCAGCTAGTATTTTAGATTTTGGAAAGGGTTTTATATTAGGGCCACGTACAATACTTATATTTTCTCCATCTTTAGCTGGACTTATAATTAAATTGTCATTTATCAGAAACTTTTCTGGCATAGGTATTGTCAGATTTTTATTGTATTCTACTGGACTGCTAATATATCCATTAATAGCAGACACTGCTGCCACTTCAGGACTTACTAGATATACACTCGCAGAAGTAGTTCCGCATCTACCTTTAAAGTTTCTATTAAAGGTCCTTAGAGACACACCATTATTGATTGGAGCCTGTCCCATGCCAATACAAGGCCCACATCCAGATTCTAATATTCTCGCCCCAGCAGATATAAGTTTAGAAAGCCCACCATTATCTGCTAGCATATTTAATACTTGCTTTGAGCCTGGAGAAATAACCAAAGATACATCTTCTGCTATTACTTGGCCATCTAGAATCTCTGCTACTTTCATTAAATCCATATACGATGAATTTGTACAACTTCCAATAGCAACTTGGTTTACTTTAATCCCGTTTAATTTAGACACTGCAACTACATTATCAGGACTATCTGGACAAGCTACCATTGGCTCTAAACGATTGAGATCTATTGTGATTTCTTCATCATAGCTTGCTCCATCATCTGCCACAATGCTCTTATATTCTGCTTCTCTAGCTTGAAGCTTTAAAAAATCATAAGTTATTTTATCTGAAGGGAATATAGAAGTGGTTGCTCCAAGTTCCGCACCCATATTTGTTATAGTTGATCTTTCAGGTACAGATAAATATTTAAGACCTTCCCCAGTGTATTCAAATATTTTATTTAGGCCACCCGTAACCCTATATCTTCTTAAAACTTCCAAAATTATATCCTTGGCTGATAGGCCATGTTTTAGTTTACCCCTTAATTCAACTCTAACAATATTGGGCATAGTAATATAATATTCTCCACCGGCCATGGCTACTGCGACATCCAAGCCTCCTGCACCTATAGCTAGCATTCCCATGCCACCAGCAGTTGGAGTATGGCTGTCAGATCCCAAAAGCGTTTCACCAGGCACTGCAAATCTTTCTAAATGCACCTGATGACATATCCCATTTCCTGCTTTTGAAAAGTATATTCCATGTTTTTTTGCCACTCCTTGTATATATAAATGATCATCTGCATTTTCCGGTCCAGTTTGTAAGATATTATGGTCAATATAAGCTACGGATTTTTTTGTCTTAACCTTATCTACCCCCATAGCTTCAAACTGCAAATAAGCCATAGTGCCAGTAGAGTCTTGAGTAAGGGTTTGGTCTATCTTTAATCCTATTTCACTTCCTCTAGTTAATTCTCCAGTTAGCAAATGATCTTTTATTATTTTTTCTGCAACAGTCAATTTCATATTTTTGCCTCCATTTTACATCTAGATAGCTCTTGTCTCTTTATTTCCTAATAAATCTGGTATAAAGCTAAATACCAATTCTTTAAGTTCATTATCGCTAATGCTAGCAGTCCTACCATTTTTATATTCTTCATCCATCCATTTTTTAATTGGTATTAACTTTTTGTCGTTTTTATCTATTTTTTTATCATCATTTAATTTAAGATAATTATTAATCCAAGCAGCAATCCCAGCAAGACCAGAATATGAATTTACAGCAACACTTGGTGACCTGCCTAAAAACTTTTCAGTATCAAAACTATTGTATATTTCCTTGTTTTTCAACATACCATCTGCATGAATTCCTGCCCTAGTAACATTAAATTCATCTCCTACAAAAGGGGTTTTGGCTGGCAGCATATAGCCAAGAACGCTTTCAAAATAGTCTGCTATCTTAGAAATCACTTTTAAATTCATGTTTTTCGTGTTGCCTTTTATTTGAGCATATTCAAATAACATAGATTCTAAAGGACAATTTCCAGTTCTCTCTCCAATTCCAAATAAAGTGGCATTAACAGATGCCCCTCCATATAACCAAGATGTAGTTGAATTTACAACCACGCTATTAAAATCATTATGTCCATGCCATTCAATAGATGAGGAAGGAACATTACAATAATATCTTAAACCATGAATAATAGCTGGCACTGATCTTGGCATTTCAACACCCACATATGGACTAGCAACTCCTAAAGTATCACAAGCCCTAATTTTAATGGGCATCTTATACTTATCTGATAATTCCATTAGGTTTTTAGCTAAAGGAGCTACAAAACCGAAAAAATCTGCCCGAGTAATATCCTCAAAATGGCATCTTGGAATAATTCCATTTTCTAAAGCAGCCTCTGCAATAGCAAGATAGTTTTTCATAGCTTCCATTCTAGTCATATTTAATTTATGAAATATATGATAATCAGAACAAGACATAAGAATTCCAGTTTCTTTAATTCCCATTTCTTTTACCAAATTGAAATCATCTTTATTAGCCCTAATCCAAGAAGTAATTTGAGGAAATTTATATCCCCTTTTCATACATTCTTTTACTGCCTTTCTATCTTTATCAGAATACAAAAAAAATTCCGTTTGTCTAATAATTCCTGACCCATTATCCAATTCATAAAGATAATCGAAAATTCTTAGCATTTGTTCTACAGTCATATCTGACATGGATTGTTGTCCATCCCTAAATGTAGTATCAGTGATCCAAATCTCATCTGGTATATCCATAGGGAGCTGAATATTATTAAATTTAATCCTTGGAATTTCAGAATATGGAAAAATATCCTTATACAAATTGGGTTTTAAAGTATCAACTGCATTGTATTTCATTTACATTCCTCCTGTTAAATAATATATTCTGTATTTCTGCAAGTTATATTTTTTATTCATTCATTTTCTGCTTATTTAATATTTTATACTTATCTTTTATTAACCTGTGTATATGTAGTGTTAAAAAATATAATTTTTTTCTGTATCTCGTGAATATTCCCATATATCAAAGCTTTTAAGAGAAACTTTTTCCCTGTTCTCATCCCCTTAGATTATTTTAATAACTTGCATTTAAATTATTCTAGCACACGGATATAATAATAGCAAGTCTTTTTTGCAAGTTTTATATTTACTTCTTGCATATATTAAATAATTGAAGGTAAAATATAAAAAAACCCTCTAAATTTAACAGAATTTTTTTATCTGTTAATTTTAGAGGGCCTATTCTTTATTATTTATTTTACTTTAGACTTTATAATATCGTAACCAAGCCTGTTTATTGCTCTTTCTATTTCATCAATTGATAACTTTTCTTCATCAAAATCTAATTTTACTCTGCTTGAATTAAATGACACTTGTGTTTTGTCTTTATCGATACCTTCTAGTCCCTTTAATGCACCTTCAATTTTTAGTATACATGATGGACATGTTAAAGTTTCTAATTGGATTGTTGCGCTTTTCATAATACAATCTCCTTGTATAATATATTTAGGTTATTAAATAGGGAAACCTATAAACCT
>CAZRXS010000038.1:0-12745 GCA_964604145.1 uncultured Gudongella sp.
GCATTTACCTTAAATGCTTATTTTTTATGTGTGAGTATAGTATAATGGAATATGGTTAACTTTGGTATATATAAATAAAATACAAGGAGTGTTTAAGGTGAGATTTAAAAAAAGTGTTTTGGCATTAGGATTAGCAGGGCTATTATTAACATCGGCTATTGTATTTTCAGAGCCAGGGAGTGAGTCAGATCCAGTTATTTCACTTAGTTACCTGAATATAAAAATGGATGAACTAAAAGAATATATTGATGAAAAAATAAAGGGGATTTCGTCAGGGCTACCAAGCAGTACTGGGGACGGGCTAGTGGTGGTTGAGCTTCAAAATGGCCAATCAATAATTGGGAAAAGTGGAACGGAATTTATTAAAAGAAGCGGCAATGCACTTGCTATTACATCAAGTCAAGGTGGATTATCTGATGTTACTTCAGGAGTTGATATAGGGGAAGGCAAGGCGGTACCTGATAATCATTTGATTGTTATAGCTCGTGATGATGAAAGAGGAATGTATATAACAAAGGATAAGACATTTATTATGGTAAGAGGGGATTACACTATAAAATAATGCATTTTTAAAATGGAGGACACGGTATATGGACAAAAAAATAACAGTGGTAGGACTTGGGTATATTGGGCTTCCAACTGCTGCAGTAATTGCTAAAAAGGGTTTAAATGTTCTAGGTTATGATATAAATAAAAAGGTAATAGAATCGTTAAATAAAGGTGAAATTATAATAGAAGAACCTGGCTTAAAAGAGTTAGTAAAGGAAGTAGTAAAAGATGGATATCTTAAGGGAATCAATAGCTTTGAAAAGAGCGATGTGTTTATTATTGCTGTGCCTACACCTATAAAAGCAGATAAGACTGCTGATATAAGCTATGTAGAAATTGCAGTAGAAGCTATAGTACCGTTTTTAGAAAAAGGGAATATTGTAGTGCTTGAGTCTACATCTCCCCCTGGAACAACTGAAGATATTGTTGCCCCTATACTAGAAAAATCAGGTCTAGTAATAGGAGAAGAATTATTTATCGCTCATTCTCCTGAAAGAGTGCTTCCAGGAAAAATCATCCAAGAACTTGTTGAAAACGATAGGATAATAGGCGGTATAAATGAAAAATCTACTCAATTAGTAAAGGAAGTTTATGAGGTTTTTGTTGAAGGCGAGATTTTTACAACAGATTCAAAGACTGCTGAAATGACAAAATTGATGGAAAATACATATAGGGATGTTAATATTGCTCTGGCAAATGAACTTGCAATACTATCAGAAAACATGGGTATAAATGCTTGGGAGGTTATTAAATTTGCCAACAAACATCCTAGGGTCAATCTTCATCAGCCAGGACCTGGAGTTGGAGGACATTGTATTGCAGTTGATCCATGGTTTGTAATTGAAGGTCAATCTGAAGCTAGGTTAATTAGACAAGCTAGAGAAATTAACGATAATATTCCTGATAGGGTAATGAAAAAAATCCAGAGTTTAATGAATTCAAAAGATGGAAAACTAACAATACTTGGTCTTACATATAAGCCAAATGTTGATGATACAAGGGAAAGCCCAATACTAAAATTAATAGATAAATTAAGAGAGAATACAAATTTTGAGTTAGCAATACACGATCCACATGCAAAGGATATTGTTAAATATAAAGATATTTTAGTAGATAATATTGAAGCGGCTGTAAAAAACTCTGAATTAATAGTTCTTGGTGTAAACCATTTAGAGTATAAGAGCTTAGATTTTAAAAAAATAGGTGGGCTAATGAAAAACAAACAAATCTATGATACAAGGAATTTTTTAGATGAAAAAGACTTACTCGATAATGGATTCTATGTAAATATAATTGGTAGGGGCTAAAGATGGATAAAGTTTTAATTATAGCAAATGAGTTTCCTCCAATGGGTGGGGCAGGAGTACAAAGGACAACTAAATTTGTTAAATACCTTAGGGAATTCAATTTTGAACCTATTGTAATTACAAAAGAACATAGGGGTGGATTATCTGATAAGAGTTTACTCCAAGATATACCTAATGATATAAAGATATATCGTCTAAAAGCCTATGATTTCATAAATAGAAGAGGGATATTAAAGCTTCCAATGAAATTTATTGGTACAAGGATTTTATCACCAGACTCGGAATTTTTTTGGTATTATTTTAATCGGGATAAGGTATTAGATATAATCAAAAAAGAAAAGATTCAACTAATTTATACGACATCATTTCCTTATAGCTCTCATCTAATGGGACTCTACTTGCGTAAGAAACTAAATAATATTAGGTGGATAGCAGATTTTAGAGATGAATGGACAAATAATCCCTATCATAGAGATAGCTTTTTTAAAAGATTAAAATTTAGGGCCGAAAAAAGGAAAGAGGTAGAAGTTACAAGTAATTGTGATTATTTTATTACCAATACTCCTCTTATGTTAGAAGGTTTTCTAAAAGATAACAAAGATTTGTATAAAAATTCTACCTTTATCCCTAATGGCTATGATGAAGAAGACTTCTTAGATATTCTTGATAAAAGGGATGGAGAAGATAAATTTGTTATAACATATACAGGTTCTTTATATGGTCGTAGGAATTTAGATGAATTTTTAGATGGCTTAAAACTTGCTGTTGATAAAAAGCAAGTCCGTAAAAACCGATTAGAAATACGAATAGTTGGCAATATTTATGATAAAGTAATAGAAGCCTATTCAAAAGCATATAATTTAGAAGGTGTAATTAAGTCATATGGGTATCTGCCTCATAAAGAGAGTATCCAGATGCTATTTAATTCTGATATCATTTTGCTAGTTATAGGCAAGGGTAAGGGTTCAAGAAACTTTTATACTGGTAAAATATTTGAGTATATCAGAGCTAATAGGCCAATACTTGCTATTGTACCAGAAGATGGTGTAGCAGCGGATGTTATTAGAGAAACTCGAACAGGACTTGTAGTTGATCCTGAAAATATTGTAGGGATAAAAAATGCTTTAGTAAATTACTATAAGTCTTGGTTAGAAAATGGTATCGAGCATAATAAGGATATTACAGAGATAAAAAAATACAGCAGAAAAGCACAAACAAAAAAGCTTGCAGAAATATTTGCAGAGCAACTTAATTTATTGAAACGAGGAGAATAAGGATGAAAAGAAAGTGGAATTGGATTGACACAGCTATAATTTTAGTAATTGTTTTAATGGTTATAGGACTTCTTAATAGGGATAAATTATTAAATAGGGGAGATAGTAGAGCATCAAATAAAAGAGAAATCCTAATAACTGTTGAGGCAAAAGAACTTAATGTGGAAATGCTCGATAAATTAAAAAAAGGTGATAAGATATTTTCTCAGTACAGATTACAAGATGCAGAAATTATAGATTTTGCAATTTTTCCAAGTAAAATGACTCAAGTGGGGCCCGATGGGGAAATAAAATATTTCGAAGATGAGCAAGAAAGTACTTTAATCGCTTCTATTAATGCAAATGCCGATAGTTCAGGACCATATATTGATTTAGGCGGCCAAGAAATAAAGGTAGGTCTTAGCTTTATACTTAAGACAACAGATTTTGAAGTACTTAGTGAGATAAAGCATATTGAGGTGGCACAATGAAAATGATAAATAAAGATGGCAAGTTATTTAACAAGATAAATATCTTAGATTTTATTTTTATTCTTGCAATTGTATTTCTAATATTCTTATCAGGGATTAAAATTATGGGAAAAGAGTTACAAGATATTGGATCATCAGCTGAGAATGTTAAAATAGAATTTGGCGCATCAATTTTAATGGATGCTGGTTATTTAGAAGTTATAAAAGAAGGGGATAGGATTGGGGAGTTAAAACGATACCTTGACTCTTATATAAAAGAAGTAGAGATAGCACCTGTGTATTCAACTAATTTAAATTTCAATGGCGAAAAAATAATTTCTATTGACCCATCTATGGAAATAGCCAATATAGTTGTAGCTGGTGATATGCTTTATGACAATATGAGTTATAAATTAGGTAACCAAGAGCTAAGGCAAGGTAAAATTATATTTATTGAATCTGATTTTTATAGGTTAAAGGGACAAATAAACTGGATTAAGGTTGTGGAATAAAATGGAGCTTAAAAAGTCGTTGAAATCTAGTGTTATAATGGGCTGGTTTTCAAAGCTAAAGAGCTTAGCAAAACACAGCTTGATTTTTAATGTGTCTATAAACAAGGACAATAAGGGCAGGGAATACAAGTCTTGGAAAGAATCAAGTATAGTATTTTTACTATTAATAAAATTAGATAATTTTTTTAGAAATTTTGAAAAAAATATAAAAGCTGCCCTCCTAAATAGCAAGTTAGCAGGAAGTATATTCGAAAAAGCATTTTCTGAAAGAGAAAGCAAAACTAATATATTAGCATCTAGTAAAGCGTTCCAAACAAATGGGATAAAGGGGGCTACTAAATGGAATCAGATATTGATTCTACTACCTACACTCTACGTTCTACTAGATTACCTTATTAGAAGGGTTCCTGTTATTAGGAGACTGGGTTCTGTCTGGGATGAGATGTTACTTATATTACTAGCAATTATATTTATATTTAATAGAATAAAAAGCGGAGGGAAAGTTCGTTTTAACTTTACACCAATGGACCTTCCGATTCTTATATATATTATATTAGGTGTGAGTCATGTACTTATAAAAGCGCCAGATTTAAACATTGCAATAGAAGGTTTTAGATCTGTATTTCAACATATATTATGGTATTTTATATTTACGCAATATATTAGGACAATAAAGGATTCAGAAGTAGTTATAAATGGTATCTTGTCTTTAGGGTTGTTTTTAGGAGTTCATGCAGTTTATCAGTATCTAGCTAAGGTTCCTATGCCAGGAAATTGGGTAGATACTGCTGAAAACATAAGCACAAGGGCGTTTTCTATTATCGGAAGTCCAAATATATTAGGGGTAATCTTTGTTTTATTTATTCCTATAGGCATTTCTATGATATTGACTAAAAAGAAAAAAAATCAAAGATTATTTTATTCTTTATCAACTCTGTTTATGATTGCAGGATTATTATTTACTATGTCAAGAGGAGCATGGCTAGCTTTTGCTTTTTCTATGGCAATCTTTACTATTACATTTTTACCAAGACTTATAATCCCATTTGCTGGGCTAGGAGCAGGATTTGTTTTATTTGGTGGAAGGCTTAGTGAGAGACTCTTGTATATGCTATCACCAGTTTATTTGATGAAATCAACTGCTGGAGGAAGACTCTATAGGTGGGAGATTGGACTAGAACTTTGGCGAAAGAACAAAGCTTTTGGAGTTGGTTTGGGTAGATATGGCGGAGCTGTTGCAATGAATAATAACTTAACTCCTTTTTATTTAGATAACTACTATCTTAAAACCCTAACTGAGATGGGAGTTTATGGAATGGCAGCATTGTTATTCTTAATAGTTTCTTTTATGGTGTTTGCAATTAAGATAATTAGGACAAGCAACGACCACTACAACAAGATTATGGCAATTGGTCTTTTTTCGGGGGCAATGGGCGTTTTAGCTCAGAACTTCGTAGAAAATATTTTTGAAGTGCCTGCTATGGTAGTATATTTTTACTTGGCAGTAGCTTTATTAAATTGCTATGCAAATGAAAAGGATGTGGCTTAATATGCCAAAAGTAGATAAAAAATTGAAGGTACTTCATTTAATAAGCGGTGGAGACACTGGTGGAGCGAAAACGCATATAAGTGCACTTCTAAAAGGCTTAAATAGGATTATAGACGCTAGGATTATCTGTTTTATTGAGGATACTTTTTATGAGGACCTCTATAAAGCAGGAGTTCCAATTAAAGTATTTAAACAAAAGAGTCGCTCAGATTTATCAGTTATAAAAAAACTGCTAGATGAAATCCAAAGAGAGGACTACGATATAATCCACTGTCATGGAGCAAGGGCTAATTTTATTGCGCTTTTTATAAAAAGAAAAGTAAAAAAACCTTTTGTTACTACTATACACAGTGATTATAAGTTGGATTTTAAGGATAATTTCTATAAAAGGATGGTTTATACTACTTTAAATCAAATAGCTCTAAAAACCTTTGACTATTATATAGGAGTCTCACACCAGTTTAGGGATATGTTAATAGATAGGGGTTTTAAGAGAGATAAAATATTTGTTACCTATAATGGAATTGATCCATATAGCATAGTAGAACATTTAGATAAAAAAGCTTTCTTAGAGAGACATAAAATAGAATATAATGAGGAAGTAATTATAGGGATTTTAGCTAGACTTGATGAAATAAAAGACCATAAGACATTTATAGAGGCTGCAAGGCTAGTCCTTCAAGAAGAAGATGCAATTTTTTTAATAGCAGGTGAAGGTGCTGATGAGGAATATCTAAAAGAGCTAGTTAAGAAGTATGGATTAGAAGATAAAATTAAGTTTATTGGCTTTATAAAAGACCCGTATTCATTTCTAAATGCAATAGATATAAATACTCTTACTTCATTAAGTGAGAGCTTTCCTTATGTAATTCTTGAAGGTGCTAAAATGAAAAAGCCTATTATTTCAACTGAGGTAGGTGGCATTAATCGCTTAGTTGTAGATGGAGAGAGTGGGTTTCTAATCCAGGTAGGAAAGGCGGCTGTTTTAAAAGACAAACTTTTGTATTTAATAAGAAATCCAGATGCTAGAAAAGCTATGGGCGAAAAACTTTTTAAAGCTGTTGAAGACAAGTATTCTTATGAAGCAATGGCTAAATCCCATTTGAGAATCTACAATAATATTTTAAATAAAGGGCCAGCTATTCTTATGAGCGGCTATTTTGGATTTGATAATAGTGGAGATGATGCGATCTTAAAAGCTATTGTTAAAGATATCTTAGACTTTAACCCTAAAGCTAGAGTAAAGGTATTATCAAAAGACCCTGATAAAACTGAAGAACTATGTAATGTATCAGCAGCTAATCGATTTAAAATAAGGGATGTTATTGGCAGTATAAAGGCTACAGATATTCTGGTAAGTGGTGGGGGAAGTCTTTTGCAAGATGTAACTTCCACAAGATCACTATTGTATTACCTAGCATTGATGAAGCTTGCTATATTATATAAAAAGCCAGTAATGGTTTATGCCAATGGGATAGGGCCTGTAAATAAACAATTTAATAGAAGACTTGTTAAAAGAGTTTTAAATCGTGTAGATTATATAAGCCTTAGAGATGAAGATTCTAGAATGTGTTTAGAGGAAATGGGAGTTAAGAATAAAAACATAAAGCTTACTGCAGATCCAGTATTTACCCTCCAAGCAGCCCCTAAAGAACGAGTAAATATAATTTTTAAAAATGAAGAAATAAATAAGGATAAGCCACTTATTGGAATTTCAGTAAGACACTGGAAAAATGATGAACTTCTAGTTAATGAGCTTTCAAAAGCAATAAATACTATAACCAGTAAAAAAGATGTTAATATAGTTTTAGTACCAATGCACTACCCAGAGGACCTTAAAATAAGCCAGTCTATACTAGATAGAGTGGATAGTCCAAATTGTCATTTGCTTCAGGCAAAATATAATGTAGAAGAAATAATGGGAGTTATTGGGGAGTTAGAACTAATGGTTGCTATGAGGCTCCATTCTTTAATATATGCGGCTACTCAAATAACGCCTATGCTAGGGTTAGTATACGATCCTAAAGTTGAAGGTTTGCTAAAAGAGTTAGAGGTTCCATATAAACTATCTGTTGATAATATTACGGGAAAAGAATTTTTAAGGGTGTTTGAAGAGACATGGGAAAATTTAGAGAATATTAAAAAAATGCTTGAGAAAAAGGAGAAAAAACTTAAATCTTTAGCATTTGATAATATTGAAACCATATTTAAGATTATAGGGAAGTGATAAAAATGTCGGGGAGAGTAAGTATATTTGGGGTAGAGATACATAATACGACCCTAGATATTTTAATTGAAGAACTTACAGAAAGTCTTAAAAAAAACAGGAGCATCTCAATTTTTACCCCAAATACTGAAATTGTTATGGAAGCTAAAAAATCTAAGGAAAAAAGAGAGATACTTAATTCGGCGTCTTATGTGATTCCAGATGGTATAGGACTGATTTATGGTGCTAAGCTTAGAAATATTGAATTAAAAGAAAGGGTTACAGGCTATGATACATCAATGGCTCTACTAGATATAGCTAATAAAAATGCTTATGGTTTATACCTTCTAGGTGGCAAAGAAGGAGTCTCAGAGAGAGCAGCAGGAGCCTTAAGGAAAAGCTATCCAGGAATCAGGATTACAGGTTCTCACCATGGGTATTTTAAAGGCACCCATTTAGGGAAAGAGCAAAGCTTGGAAGAAAAATCGATTATTGATGAGATAAAAGCCAATAACACAGATATATTATTTGTTGGATTTGGATTCCCCAGACAAGAAAAGTGGATTAATGATAATATCGATAAAACTGGGGTAAAGATAGCAATAGGAAATGGTGGGGTAATAGATATATTAGCAGGTGATGCAAAGAGAGCTCCAGATTTTTTTATAAGGATGGGGCTAGAATGGTTATATAGACTCTTTAAAGAGCCATCACGTATAAAAAGACAAATGGTGCTACCCCTATTTATAATTCAAGTTTTAATAAATAAAAAGTCAATTACCAAAATAACTTAGGGAGGAATGTTTATGAATATCGATCAATTAAGTATTAATGCAATTAGAATGTTATCAGTAGAAGGAGTGGAAAAAGCTAATTCTGGACACCCAGGTATGCCACTTGGTGCTGCACCTATGGCATATACACTCTGGAGTAAGATAATGAATCACAATGGGAAAAATCCTGACTGGATAAATAGAGACAGATTTATATTATCAGCTGGACATGGTTCTATGCTAATCTATTCACTGCTTCATTTATTTGGCTATGGCCTATCAATTGATGATTTAAAGGACTTTAGACAATTTGAGAGCAAAACACCTGGACATCCTGAATATGGTCATACTAAAGGAGTAGAGGCAACTACAGGACCACTTGGGCAAGGCTTTGCAAATGCCGTTGGAATGGCTATGGCAGAAGCTCATCTAGCTGCAAATTTTAATAAAGGTGGTATAAATTTAATTGATCATTACACATATGTTATTTGTAGTGATGGAGATTTAATGGAAGGAATTACCAATGAGGCAGCATCGCTTGCTGGAAACTTGGGATTGGGTAAGTTAATTGTACTTTATGATTCTAATTCTATCTCTATAGAAGGAAGTACAAACTTAGCATTTACTGAAAATGTAAGAGAAAGGTTTGAGGGCTTAGGTTGGGATACAATCTATGTAAAAGATGGAACAGATATAGTAGCAATTGAAAACGCTATTAATCAAGCTAAAAAGGAATCAGATAGACCTACATTAATAGAAGTTATAACTAATATTGGCTTTGGAACCGAGAAACAAGATAGTGCATCAGCTCATGGTGAACCATTGGGTGAGCACAATATGGATGTTCTTAAGAAAAATTTAAACTGGGATGGAGATACTTTTAGCGTACCTAAAGAAGTATCTAAGCATATGGCTAGCTTAGTAAAAAGAGGCGAAGAGAAAGAAGCTGAGTGGATTAAATTAACAGAAGAATACAAAGCAGCCTATCCTAATGATTGGGAGGAGTTAAATTCTTGGTTAGAAAACAAAGCTCCTATGGAATACCTTGATTCTGAAGAGTTTTGGTCTTTTGAAAAAGATGAAGCAACTAGAGCAAGCTCAGGGACAATAATAAATCGACTTGCCCAAAAAGTTCCTAATCTATTTGGTGGATCAGCAGATCTTGCTCCATCAAATAAGACTAATATGGAAAATAGAGACTCATTTTCAAAGGATAATTATAAGGGTTCAAATATTCACTTTGGAGTTAGAGAGCATGCCATGGCAGCAGCAGTAAATGGTATGGCACTTCACGGCGGAGTTAGACCATTTGGTGCAACATTTTTTATATTTACAGATTATATGAAACCATCGATGAGACTCGCTTCACTGATGGAACTTCCTGTAACATATGTGCTTACACACGATAGTATTGGTGTTGGAGAGGATGGGCCAACACATCAACCAATTGAACAATTAGCAGTATTTAGAGCCCAACCTAATTTTATAGCATTTAGACCAGCTGATGCCAGAGAGACAGCTGCAGGTTGGTATATTGCAATGACAAGTAAAAAGACTCCTGTTGGACTTATATTATCTAGACAAAACTTACCCTTATTAGAAGGGACAGGAAAAGATGCCATAAAAGGTGGATATATTTTAAAGAGAGAAGAAAACGATTTAAAGATTATTCTTTTATCAACTGGTTCAGAAGTTAAATTAGTTTACAATGCAGCCAAAGAACTTGAAGAAAAAGGCATAGGAGCAAGGGTTGTTAGTATGCCATCTTGGGAACTGTTTGAAAATCAGCCAGATAAATATAAAAAAGAAGTATTACCTTCAAATATAACAAAGAGGCTAGCAATAGAGGCAGCAAGCCCACTTGGATGGGAAAGATACACTGGCTTAGAAGGTAAAATAATTGCTTTAGATAGATTTGGTGGATCTGCCCCAGGAGGAGAGCTGTTTAATGATTTTGGATTTACTGTTTCAAATGTTGTAAAAGAAGCGCTGAAATTAATAGGTTAAATAAAAAAAGTAGGTGATTTTTCACCTGCTTTTTTATTTATCAATTTTTTATTTGATAAAATATTTGATAAACATTAAGTTAATGTTTGCAACTAGTTATTTACTATGGTAAAATGAGAATTAACAATATTAAATAAATAGGAGGTAATAAAATGAATAATAGGAAATTAGTAATGATACCTGGACCTACTCCGGTAGTTAGGTCAATTCAAGATCAAATGGGAAGAGAAACAGTAGCTTTTGGTGATCCAGGTTTTGTCGCAGACTTCAAAGGTGTAATAGAAGACCTTAAAACTCTGTGGGATACTAGTGGAGAGGTTTTTGTGGTTGCAGGATCAGGTACATTGATGATGGAAATGGCTATAGCAAATACTCTTAAAGCAGGGGATAATTTGCTAATAGTATCTAATGGATTTTTCGGGGATAGGTTTAATGCTTTTGTATCAAATAAAGGTATAAATGTTGATGTAATTAGTGCCGATTGGGGTAAAGTAGTTTCAGCTATTGAGATTGAAGCGAAATTAAAAGAAAAAACCTACCAAGCTCTTACGGTAACTCATGTTGATACATCCACAGGAGCTGTTGCTCCAGTTGAAGTAATTGGGGCAATGATGGAAAAATTCCCTGAAACATTATTTATTGTCGATGGAGTAGCTGCAACTGCAGGTGAAAAAGAGTATGTTGATGCTATGAATATAGATATATTGCTAACAGGTTCTCAAAAAGCATTTGGAGTAGCGCCAGGGCTAGGTATGCTTTGGGCAAGCGGAAAAGCTATGGAAAGAAGAGCTAGCTTAGGTCAAATTCCAGAGTATTATGCAGACTTTGATAGATGGTTACCGATAATGAAAGACCCAGGAAAGTATTTTGCAACTCCTGCTGTCAATATGGTTTGGGCATTACAAGAATCATTAAGAATAATTAAAGAAGAAGGGCTAGAAAATAGATATGCAAGACATATTAAAAATGCTAAAGCAATGAGAAGTGCTTTAGAAGCAATGGGCTTTTCTATATTAGCCGATGAAGCAAACCGAGCTGTTACTTTGTCATGTGTACTATATCCAGAAGGACTAGACGATGCTAAATTCAGATCTATTTTAGCTGAAGAAGGAGCACAAGTAGCAGGTGGACTTGGAGCTTATGCGGGCAAAATGTTTAGAATTGGTCACATGGGTAATATTGATGACCATGATTTAGTATCAGCTATAGCAGCAATAGAGAGAACATTATACAGAATGGGTACTGATGTTCTAGGTAAAGGTGTAGAAGCACTTCAAAGAGGTTTAGTAAAATAATATATTAAAAAGACTTAGATTTTTAAAATCTAAGTCTTTTTTATCATTTTAAGTTCTAGAATCATATGAAGCTTCCGAACAAGGCATTGAGCCTTTTTCTGTTATAATCATATCAACAGGAATATCAAAGCTCTCTCTTGGAACTTGTTCGACAATTTGCATACTAAAAGCAATTCCAATTTTTGGGACAGTTTTTTCTATATCTGATAAGAATCTATCGTAATAACCTCCCCCATAACCAACTCTAAACCCGTGGCTATCAAAGACTATGCCTGGAACTAGGATAAGGTCAATTTCTTCTTTTGGAACTGGCCTAATAAATTCTTCTTTAGGTGTAAGAATATTATAGTAACCTATCTCTAGTTCGTCAAAATCTCGTAATTCTGAAGGAATAAGCTCTCTCGTAGAATGAATGGAGACTGGAACAACAATCCTTTTTCCCTCAGCCATAGCATCTTTTATAAACTTATGGGTATCAACCTCATGGTTAAAGCTTACAAAAGGCATTATTGTATTTGAATTCTTATAATACGATGTAGATTTTATTAATTTGTTTATTCTTTCACTGTAATTTTCTCGTGTAGAAATAGGTATCTGGGCTCTTTCACGAAGGATTTTTTTACGTAATGTTATTTTATCCAATTTTAATCACCTCAAAGAGTTTATTTATAATCAAATCTATAATATAATAGACATACTATCATAAATAGACAAGAATTAAAAATATAATTTTCTGAAAGTTAAGGTGAGACAGTGATTAAAATGACAAATATTGCAAAGGAATATCGAAATGGAGTTATTGCTTTGTATGATATAAATATTGA
>CAZRXS010000039.1:0-12496 GCA_964604145.1 uncultured Gudongella sp.
CCTAAGAAAATAGTAGAAATTTTAGAAGAAATTAAATTTGAAGGTACGGGTTATGCTGATTTTTATTTAAACAATAAAAAAGTTAATAAAAACACTATAGTTAATAATGAGGATAAGTTATTAATCCTACCAATAGTTGGTGGAGGTTAAAAAGGAGGATATTATGAGATACGGATTTTCAGGGAAAATTTTAAAGGTTAATTTAACAACTAGAGAAATAAGTGAGGAAATATTACCTGAGGACATTATGAGAAAATATACTGGAGGAAAAGGATTAGTATATCATTTTTTAAAAGATGATGTAGATAAAAACACAGAGGCCTTTTCAGAAGAAAACCCTTTATATTTTATGACAGGTGTAGCTTCTGGCATGCCTACAGGGGGAACTTCCAGAATGGTTATAGGTACAAAGTCTCCTATTACCGGAGGATTTGGTATTTCAGAATCAGGTGGATTTATAGCACCTGAGTTAAAAAGAGCGGGTTGGGACGGGATTATTGTAAAAGGTAAATCAGAAAAACCTGTATATCTTTACATTAAAGATGAAAAAGTTGAAATAAAAGATGCAAGACATCTTTGGGGCAAAGGAACTGGAGAGGTAAATGATATAATAAAAAAGGAATTAGACGACAATAGCCTAAAACTATCTCAAATTGGTCAAGGTGGAGAAAATAGGGTTCAATATGCCTGTGTTATAAACGATCTAAAACATGCTTGTGGTAGAAACGGATTGGGAGCAATAATGGGATATAAAAATCTAAAAGCCGTGGCGATAAAAGGGACTTTAGGATTTAATTTTAAAGATGAAGATAAGATAATGGAAATAAGCAAATGGTATGCAAAATATCAAAAAGATAACCCATTATCAAAAGGGCTATACTTATACGGTACAGCTGGTGGAGTAGAAAGCCTATCAAAAAGTGGAATACTGCCTACAAGAAATTTTAAGGATGGGTCCTTTGAAAAAGCAAAAGAATTATCAGGACAAACAATGGCAGAAACAATCCTTATTCAAAGAGGGGGATGTTTTGGATGCCCTGTTAGATGTAAAAGAGTTGTAAAGGTTGACAAAGAAGATATGCAAGTAGACCCGAAATTTGGCGGACCTGAATATGAGACCATAGGTGCCATGGGTTCTATGTGTGGTATAGGAAATTTAGAAGTAATAGCAAAAGCTCATGAACTATGTAATGATTTTGGGATTGATACAATATCAGCAGGAGTATCAATATCCTTTGCTATGGAATGCTTTGAAAAAGGTATAATTAATGAAGAAGATACAGAAGGTATAGAGCTCAATTTTGGAAATGAAAAAGCATTACTTAAGCTGATAGAAGACATAGCTTATAAAAGAGGATTTGGCAAAACCCTTGCTCAGGGAGTAAAAAAAATGTCTGAAAAATTTGGGAAGAATAGTGAAGAATTCGCTATGCATGTAAAGGGGCAAGAATTGCCCATGCATGAGCCAAGAGGAAAAATTGGCGTAGGATTAGGATATTCAGTATCTCCTACTGGAGCCGATCATATGCAGGCAGCTCATGACACTATGATTACAGAAGAGGGTCCTATACTGGATTCTGTAAAGATATTAGGATTAACAAAAGCTGTAGATCCAATGGCTTATGGTAAAGACAAGGCAGAATTTTATGGGATTATGGAAAAATGGTGGAGCTTTTTAAATATGGTAGGTATGTGTGACTTTATACCTGCGCCTAGAGGGTCAATGCCTATAGAAAAATTTATGGAACTAATAAATGCTGCTACAGGATGGGATTTTACTCCTGAGGAAGCTATGGAAGTTGGAGAAAGGGGTATAACAGCGTCCAGAAAACTTAATTACGATTTAGGAATAGATGAAAGCTACGAAGAATTACCTGCAAGACTGTATCAGGCTCTTGAAAATGGAAGTTTAAAAGGTGTTTCCATGGATAAAGATAAATTTCTTGAAATGAAGAAATACTACTATAAATACATGGGATGGGATGAAAAAGGATATCCAAAGGAAGAGACATTGACAAGATTAGGATTGTAAAAAAACCAAAAACTCAATATGAAACATCAGCTAATGTTGATGTTGTTTCCATATTAAAAACTCAAAATATGCCCAGGGTAAAAAGAAATGACCAGTCTACCTGGTCATTTCTTTTACTTATATCTTAATGATCGTGGTCCTCGCACAAAGAACCTGAAGATTGGAGAGTGTTGTCAACATAATTCTTTGCTACGTTCTCTATTGAGCCTGAAGCTCCACAAATTACTTCAATACCGTTGTCTTTAAATATATTAGCAGCATTTTGCCCCATGCCGCCTGCAATTATAATATCTACTCCTTTTTCATGAAGAAAGTTTGGTAAAAACCCTGGTTTGTGTCCTGGATTTGTGATTGTTTCCCATCCTTTAATTTTATTATCTTCAACTTCAAAACATTCAAATGTCTCGCAATATCCAAAATGAGCAGCTACTTGTTTTTTATCTGATGCTATTGCTATCTTCATATTTTTTCCTCCCCATATAGTAATTTTATTGTATTATTATATATATCCTTAATTGCCTCTTTTGAAGGACCTTCTTTATCAACTAGTGTAAGCCCATCATTAACAAGACTTACAGCAGCTTTATCAAAAGGAATTTTACCAACAAACGCAATTCTTTTTTTTTCACAAAACTGTTCTATCTTCTTTGAGTTTTCTTTATGCAAATCGCTTTTATTTATGCATACTGCAATTTTAGCAGGAAAGCCTCTTGAAGTTTGGATAATCCTCTCCATATCGCTAAAACCAGAGAGCGTAGGTTCTGTGACAAGCAAAACCACATCTACTCCGCTAATTGAAGCTATAACAGGGCATCCTATTCCTGGTGAGCCATCTATAACAGCTAAGGGGGCATCTGTATTTTCTATTAAATCTTCTTTTACTTGAGTGACTAATAATCCTGAATTACCACTGCCCATTAGGAGTTCTGCTGTTGAAAATACATGGTCATTTTTATATAAGTTTAAATGCCCAGTGACTCTTGGAAGCATATCGATTGCATCTGTGGGGCAAACCAGCGTACAAACAGCACAACCCTCACATGCAAAATAGTCTACAACATATCCCTCATCCACATTTATAGCATGGAATCTACAGTTTTGCTTACATAAATCACAAGATATACACTTATCTTGATTTATCCTAGCAACATCTAAACCATAAAAATCTGTTTTTATAGCTTTTGAATCTTGTTCCATAACCAAATGAAGATTTGGTGCATCGACATCACAATCAGCAAAAGCCTTTATCCTTGCTAGTTTGATTAATGAACTAGCAAGAGTAGTTTTACCAGTTCCGCCTTTACCACTTAGTATTAGGAGTTGCTTCATATTCGCACCTCCTTAAGTATTTTATCTAATAAGTTTTCAAATAATTCTCTTGCTTTATCATTATACTCTACAACTAATTTACCTTCAGCATTATAATTTCCTAGTTCTTTATCAAATGGAATATCAGCTAGAATGTTTATATTGTTCTTTATACAATAATCTTTTGAAGGATTGTCATCACCTAATGATTTATTTAAAACTGCAGCATGAGGTTTTCCAAATAACTTAACTAGCTCATGAACCATTTTAAGATTATGAGAACCAAAGATAGAAGGCTCAGCAACCAAGATACAATAATCTGCATCTTTTATTGAGTCCATTACAACGCAAGCACTCCCTGGGGGAGCATCTATAATAACAAGAGAATCTTCAGGCTTAATTTGATTAAACAACTCATGAATAATCGAGGTTCCTGATTGCTCGCCTGGGAGAAGTCTGCCTGTAAAGATTTTAGTATTTTTATAAATTCTAGATTCAACTTGACCTATTTCCTTATCAACTTCATATATTGCATCTTGTGGACATATTATTTTGCAACCTCCACAAGAATGACATATTTTATCAAATACTATTACGCGATTTTGAGCATATGCAAGTGCATTAAATCTACAAAAATCTACACACTTTTTGCATCCATCACATAGCGATTGATTTACTTCTGGGATTGGAAGGCTTACCTTTGAAGAAGAAAGGAGAGGCCCATTAAGGAAAAGATGGCCATTGGGCTCCTCCACATCACAATCTAAATATATACAAGCTTCTGCACTTCTAGCGAGATTAGTTGCTACAAAGGTTTTACCGGTACCTCCCTTACCACTTAAAATAGCGATTTTCATTTTTACTTATGAAAACCTTCATGTATATTATTAAGCAGCTCTAGCTTGCCATCTTTAAGATAAAGCACATTTTCCATTAGCGAGCCTTCTTTTGACTGATACATTTTGATATTAGCAGCCTTAATAACCATCGCAGCATTTTCACCTAGTTGCGGAGTTATAATTGCATCTACATTTTTTTCAACTACAAGAGATGCAGCTTTTACTCCTGCTCCACCCTGTGCCTTTGCAGCAACGTTTGCTATAAACTCACCTTTATCAGTTTCAGTATTATAGATAAAATAAAATGGTGATCGTCCAAAAGATCCACTAACTGGACTATTTTGATCTTCTTTATCTGCCGGTATACCTACTATCATATTAATCCCCCTCTAATCTTCTTTTGTATTATTAAGTGCTTCTTTAACTGCTTTTAATTCCTCTTCAAGGTATCTCATATCTTCTTCTAGCATTTCTCTTTCAGAAACATTTGGAGCATATTCTAAGCCTCTAGCAAATCCAATTCCCATGCCATAACACATACCTCTACCATAGCCTCTTCCCATACCATAGCCCATACCTCTGCCATAGCCTCTTCCATAATATCCTGCGGTTCTTTGAGCACAATAACCCATACCTCTTCCAGTAAGAGGTCCTTGTCCTCTAGGACCAGTTCCATTATATCTAGGCATAACTACACCTCCTTTAATGATTTTAATTTCTCTTTACACTTTAATTATACACCGTTAAGGGCATATGTCAATAACTATTTTAAAAACTAGTCGAAAAAATAGCGAAAGGAACTTATAATAGTTTAAATAACAATAGAAAATTCTATACATTATTATCTATAAAGATATGATAAAATAATTATAGATTCAAATTTTTCTTCTCTCAATTACAGAAAGGAGAATCACTTTAATGGAGGTGTCCCAATTGAATCGATATTCTCGCAATATAGGAACAATTTCTTTAGAAGAAAATGAAATATTAAAGAGGTCCACGGTATGCGTAGTTGGTTGTGGAGGCTTAGGTGGGCATATAATTGAAATGCTTGCTAGACTAGGAGTAGGAGAGATTACAGTTATTGATAATGACGTCTTTGATGAGACTAATTTAAATAGACAAATTTTATCAGACGAAGATAATATTGGCCAGATGAAAGCTTTTGTTGCAAAGGAGAAGATGGGAAAAATAAATTCCGACGTAAAGATAAATCCTATTATTGAATTTTTAGATCTATCAAATGCAGAAAGATTTTTAAAAGACCATCAAGTTATAGTAGATGCTCTTGATAATATCCCCACTAGATTAATTTTACAATCTACCTCTAGTTTGTTGGATCTACCAATGGTCCACGGCGCTATTGGAGCTTGGTATGGGCAAGTTTCTACTATTTTTCCAAAAGACAATACATTAAATAAAATATATGGGAAACGCGATACAATAGGTATAGAAAAAAAATTAGGAAATCCATCCTTTACACCTGCACTTGTAAGCTCTATACAAGTAAGCGAAGTAGTTAAAATATTGATAGGTAGGGGAGATTTATTAAGAAACAAGCTCTTGTATATTGATTTGCTCAGCTTAGATTTTGAGATTTTAGAGTTATAAAGCATTTAAGGGGACTCAATTTTTGTTCTGCTTCTATTTTTCTTTATTTGTTGGATTATGTAAAATAATGTAGTATACTAAGGTAATATCCTCCATTATTTAAGTTTATGGAGGTTTGTTTTCTAAATTAAGTAAATTAGACGATGGGGTGAAATAAATGAAAGCTATGATCGTGGGTGCAGGAAAACTAGGAGCTAAGTTAGCTGAATTTTTCGTAGTAGAAAAAATTGACGTTACAGTTATGGATAGTAGCTCAAAGGTGTTAGAGAGATTAAATGAGCATTTAGATGTCTTGACAATTGTAGCAAATGGAATTGATATAAAGATAATGCGAGAACTTGGCATAGAAAACTACGATCTTTTAGTTGGCACAACTGAAAATGACGAGACAAACACTCTTATATGCACATTGGCTAAAAAACTAGGTTGCAAACAAACCATAGCAAGAATCAGGAATCCCGATTATATGGAACAAATTGATTTTATAAGGGAAGAACTAGGGATAGATCATATAATTAATCCAGATTTGGCAACTGCACTTGCTATGGAAAAATATCTTTTAAAGAGCTATAGCTTTTATACAGATGATTTCGCAAGTGGGAAAGTTCAAATGATAGACTTTAACGCGGGAGCAGAAACAGATTTTGTAGGAAAACAAATAAAAGATATTGAAGGATTGGATAATTTATTGATAACAGCAATATCAAGAGAGGGAACACTTACAATTCCCAATGGTTCTACAGAGATACAAGCTGATGATATAGTTCATATAATTGGCAATACAAAAGAAATTGAGAAAGTCAGCCAGAGGCTGGGAGATGATTTTAAAAAAAAGATGATTAGTAAAGCTATGATCCTTGGAGGAGGGAATGTAGGGTATTATCTTGCATGTAGACTTTCAGAGAATAAAATACAAGTCACCTTGGTTGAACAAGATAAAGAGAGATGCCAACATTTATCTGAGGTTTTAGACAATGTCTTAATAATACACGGTGATGGTACAGATATCCATTTATTAGAAGAAGAAAACTTATCTTCTATGGATGCCTTTATTGGAGTCACAGGCTTTGATGAAGAAAATCTCCTCATGGCTCTTATGGCTAAACAAGCTGGTGTCCCAAAGACAGTAGCTAAAATAAGTAGATCAAATTATATTAAGATAATTGATAGATTAAATATAGATGCAGCTATAAATCCTGTGTATATAACAGCAAGTAGCATTTTAAAGTATATTAGAGGAGGAAAAGTTGTTTCAGTTTCCCTACTTTTAGGTGGCAATGCTGAAGTGACAGAGATTATTATTGGCAAGGATTTACCTGTTGTAGGTAAAAAAATAAAAGATATAGACTTGCCAAAAGGTTTGATTATTGGAGCAATTGTTCGGGGGAATGATGTAATTATTCCAAAAGGAAATAATGAGTTAATGGTTAATGATAGAATAGTTGTGTTTTGCCTATCTGAAAACTTAACGGGTTTAAAGACGTTTTTTATGCCACAAAAGGGAGGTTTATTTAGTGAATTACGGAATCGTAAAAAAGGTGCTGGGAAGCTTACTAATAGTTGAAGCATTTTTAATGATACCTTCCTACTTGATAGCTTTGGCAGAGAAGGGACCTGATAGGATTCCATTTCTCTTGACTATTATACTTACTATCTTAATTGGGTGGATTATGACACGAGCAAAATCCACTCATGATTCGATTAGTCCAAAAGAGGGACTTGCAATTGTTGCAGTTGGCTGGGTAGCAGCATCAATTTTAGGTGCTCTTCCACTATTTTTTTCTGGAAGCACTACAACATATGTAGATGCTTTTTTTGAGATAGTTTCTGGATTTACGACAACAGGAGCTACTATAATGACAGATATAGAAAGTTTGCCAAAGGGCATACTGTTTTGGAGATCTTTTACCCACTGGATTGGAGGAATGGGTATTCTAGTATTTACTCTAGCTTTACTTCCAGCTTTAGGTATTGGCGGATTTCAGATATTTAAGGCAGAATCTCCAGGGCCTGTCGCAGGTAAAATTGCTCCGAAATTAAAAGATACTGCAAAAATCCTATATATCACATATATTACAATAACCCTAGCTGAAGTTGTACTTTTAGCTTTTGGAGGAATGAGTATCTATGAGGCATTCCTCCATACATTTGGAACCGTGGGAACAGGTGGGTTTTCATCAAGGGCAGATAGTATAGGTGCATTTGACAGTTCATATATCCACATGGTTATCGCATTTTTTATGGTTGCATCAGGAGTTAACTTTTCATTGTACTATTCATTTTTTAGAGGCAAGCCTTCTGGATTTATTAAGGATGAAGAGTTTAAGGTATATATTGGTATAATTTTCATAGCAACATTAGCTGTAGCTATAGATTTATGGTTGGTAAGCTACCATAATGTATTGTATTCATTAAGAGATGCATTCTTTCAAGTTGCATCTATTATGACGACCACAGGATTTGGGACTGCAAATTTTGATCTGTGGCCAAGTTTTAGCAAAGGCATTCTTTTGATCTTAATGTTTGTGGGTGCAAGTGCTGGTTCAACAGGTGGAGGTATGAAAGTTATTAGGATTTTAGTTATGTTTAAACTTATAAAAAGAGAAGTTGGGAAACTTCACCACCCTAGAGCAGTTATGCCTGTAAAAATTAACGACAAGGTTATGCAAAATGAAACTATTGCAAAAATTAATAGTTTTTTAGCACTGTATCTTTTGATATTTATATTTTCGACCCTATTAGTTTCATTAGAACAAGTTGATTTAGTAACTGCTGGTTCTGCAGTTGCTGCGACACTAGGTAATATTGGACCAGGATTAGAGCTAGTAGGACCAGTCCAGAATTACAATTTTTTCTCAATCCCAACGAAGTTATGGCTATCATTTTTAATGCTTCTAGGAAGACTAGAGCTATTTACAATAATAGCCCTAATTGCACCCAAAAATTGGAGAATAGATGTTTAGACGAACAAGTGTTTGATGGTATTGGGCTAATATGTTATAATCACCCTAAAGATAAAGTTTTTGGGGTGATTTTTTATGGATAGAATAGACAAATTAAAAATATTAGCAGATGCTGCAAAATACGATGTTTCCTGCTCTTCTAGTAATAGCAATAGGAAAAACACCAAAAATGGATTGGGAAATGCTTCAGAAGCTGGGATATGTCATAGCTGGAGTGATGATGGCAGATGTATATCTCTGCTTAAAATTTTAATGTCTAATTATTGTATCTATGACTGTGCATATTGCGTAAATAGAATCTCAAATGATCTTCCAAGAGCAACCTTTACACCAGAAGAAATTGTGGATATAACAATTTCTTTTTATAAGAGAAATTATATTGAAGGGCTTTTCTTAAGCTCAGCCGTTATAAAATCACCAGATTATACAATGGAGTGTTTCTTGCAAATTGTAAGAACGCTAAGGGACGTAGAAAACTTCAACGGCTATATCCATCTAAAGGCAATTCCTAGAGCAGATAAAAAACTATTAGACGGAGTTGGTAAATATGTAGACAGACTCAGTGTAAATATAGAGCTCCCAACAAGCGAAGGTTTAAAGATGCTTGCACCTCAAAAAAAACAAGAAGATATTTTCACACCTATGAAAAATATCAAAGATGAAATAGATATATTTAGGGAAGAAAAAAAGAAGTATAAAAGTAGGGAATTATTTGTACCAGCTGGACAAACAACCCAGCTTATTGTTGGAGCTACAAATGATTCTGACCATAGAATCCTAAATCTATCAGAAAGTCTTTATAGTAACTATGACTTAAAAAGGGTATACTATTCAGCTTTTATCCCTGTGAGTACAAATCCATTACTTCCAGCGATTATAAAGCCTCCACTTAGAAGAGAAAATAGATTATATCAGGCAGACTGGCTTTTAAGATTCTATGGATTCCAGGCAAAAGAGCTTCTTAGTGAAGACCGGCCATATTTCGATTTAAAAATCGACCCAAAAGCTCAGTACGCCCTTTTACATATTGATGAATATCCAATAGAGATAAATAAGGCAGATTATAAAACTTTACTTCGCATTCCAGGCATTGGAGTTAAATCAGCTAGGAGAATAGTTGCTAGTAGACGATTTCAGAAATTGAGCTATGAAGACCTTAAAAAAATAGGAGTTGTTCTTAAAAGAGCAAAGTACTTTATACTCTGTGATGGCAAGCATTACGGTTTTAAGTCCATGGATAGTGAAATGATTAAAATAAAATTGATTGATGATAAGGTAAATTTAGATCAGATGTCCTTATTTGATACTATAGGAGAGAATACAGATGAACCAAGAAATAGTTTATCTTTACGATAATAGTTTTGAAGGATTTCTAACTTGTATTTACAGAGCTTATTATAGTAGAGAAAATCCAATTTATATAATAACTAAAGAAGAACAAATTGATTTTTTAATTCAAACAATACAGGTTGAGACCGATTTGGAAAAATCCCAAAAGGTATATCGAGCAATCCAAGAAAAGATTTCACAGGCTGCTTTAATAAAAGTCTTTACTGTATTTTTATCTGAAAAAAAAGAGATGGGTACAATTATTTTAGACTACCTACGGATAGGGTTTAAAATGGGTCCTCAAATAGATAATTACAATATCCACCCAGCCGTTATCCAAATAGATAAGTTATATAAAAAAGTAAGTTATGAAAAGCATAGATTATTAGGATTAGCAAGGTTTAAAGAACTTGAAAATGGGATATTATACGCCCAATTAGAACCTGATTATAACCTTGTATCGCTTTTGGCACCTCATTTTTCAGAGAGACTTAAAAATGAAAGATGGATTATACATGATATAAAAAGAGCTATTGGCGTTTTTTATAATAAGGAAGAATGGGTAATAAGAAATATTGCAGAGCCAGAAAATTTTTTATTATCTGAGGGTGAAGAAGACTACCAAGATATGTGGAGGGAATACTATAAGCATATCGCAATAGGAAATAGGAAAAACACTAGGCAAAAAAAGGCCTTTATGCCGACAAGATATTGGAAACATTTGATAGAACTTGAAAAGTGAGAATTTAATCTGCTAACAAGCATTTAATCTACATTTATAGTATAATATAATTTAAATAATATCCAAAATAACAAAATCAATAGATCAGAGATAATAAAATCAAGAAAGTATTAAACAATCTAATAGGTCAATAAAGAGGTGCGGTATGAAAAAGATATTTGAAAATAGTTGGCAAGAGCTTTTAGAAGAAGAGATGAATAAACCATATTATTTAAAATTACGGGAAGAGCTTATTAAAGAATACAGGACTAGACGAATATACCCAGATATGCATGATATATTTAATGCACTTCATTTAACAGACTATTATGATGCCAAGGCTGTCGTTTTAGGACAAGATCCGTATCATGGAAGAGGACAGGCTCATGGATTAGCATTTAGCGTAAAACCAGGAACTCCTATGCCCCCATCTCTTGTAAATATATACAAAGAGTTAAATAATGATCTTGGTTATCCAATCCCACATCATGGGTATTTAATAAAGTGGGCAGAACAGGGAGTTTTGCTCTTAAATGCAGTTTTAACAGTAAGAGAAGGCCAGCCAAATACTCATAAAAATTTAGGTTGGGAACAATTTACTGATAGTATAATAGATATATTAAACAAAAGGGAAAAGCCAATAGTATTTATACTATGGGGTGCAAATGCAATAAAAAAAGAAACAAAAATAGATACAAATAAACATTTAATTATAAAATCAGCACATCCAAGCCCACTAGCAGCATATAGAGGTTTTTTTGGTTCTAAACCATTTTCAAGAACAAATGAATTTCTTATAAAAACTGGGCAAACTCCAATTGATTGGAGATTGGATGTTGAATTGGAGGAAAAATAAGTGGAATTTAACAATATAATAGAGAAAAAAGAGTTTATAGGTGATATACCTGTTATTATTATGCGACCAATAGAAAATAGAGAAGCCTATCCTACGATTGTTTTTTACCACGGTTGGACTTCAAATAAAGACAATCAAAGATTTAGAGGTTATATCTTAGCTAGTTTAGGTTATCAAGTAGTTTTACCTGATGCTATAAACCATGGCGAGCGAGGCGAGATAGATTATAATTCAAAAGAAAATGCAGGTAGATTTTGGGAAGTTGTCCTTCAAAATTTAGCTGAATTTAAAGATTTATCTACTGGATTAATCAAAAACCATAATGCAGATAAAAATAGAATAGCAGTAACTGGCCATTCTATGGGTGGTTTTTCTAGTGCAGGGATATTTGCAGAGAATAAGGATATAAAAACTGCAGTAGTAGTAAATGGATCATTTGATTGGATGGAGAGTAATGAAATATTTAAAAGGACCTTAGGAATAAATGAAGCACCATATTTTAAAGAATTAGAAAAAAGAGTAAAAGAAAAAACTCCAGCAGACAAAAAAGAAGCTTTACTAGAAAGGCCTCTGTTAATACTACATGGAGGCGCGGATAAGGTTGTAGATATAAGACCGCAAAAAGAGTTTTATGAGAAGATAAGAGAGGTTTACAAGCGTGGTGAAGGTCTAGAGATGATCTCTTATGAAAACCTAGGCCATTTTATGAGTGTAAATATGTTTGAAGAAATGGGCTGTTGGTTCCATAAATATCTCTCGTAGGGGCAGACGACTCTGTCTGCCCGTTTTATCTAGGTTAATCGGATGGACAGAGTCGTCCATCCCTACGATAACGAA
>CAZRXS010000040.1:0-12399 GCA_964604145.1 uncultured Gudongella sp.
CCACTTATTAAAGAAATGATGGATTCTTTTAGACAATATCACAGAGGTTATGGAGATGTTGTTCTACAAGCGAATTTTGACGATGAGTATATGGGAGTTCTTGAATATGGGATTAAAGAACTGGGTGCAACAACAGTAGAATTAAAATTTGCACAGGCAGCAAAAGGAATACAAGGGATGGGAATTGTAAAAGATTATGAAAAAGCATTATTACTTAAAAAACGTGGTTATATAGTCCATCCAGATCCTGAAAACCCAGAAGTAGCAGCAGCATATAAAGAAGGGAAAGGGCCACATTTTGAAAAGATAGGAAAGCTTCCAATATGGAGTGAAGAAATTTTAGTAAAGAGAGTAAAAGAATTAAAAGATATGGGTGCAAAGAGAGTGTTTTTTAAAACAGGTCCCTTTAGGCCAGATGACCTTGCGTTAATTTTAAAAATTGCATCAAAAGCAGAAGTTGACCTTGTCACATTTGATGGGGCAGGCGGAGGAACTGGAAATAGCCCAGTAAAAATGATGAATGAGTGGGGAATTTCAACTATATTATTAGAAAATATACTCTATCAGATGCTAGAGCAGATGGACAAAAAAGGATATTTACTTCCTAGAGTTGCAATAACAGGTGGAATAGCTATGGAAGATGGGGTATTTAAAGCACTGGCCCTAGGTGCTCCTTATATTAATATAGTTGGTATAGGAAGAGCTGCTATGACAGCTGCTATGGTCGGTAAAAAAGTCGAAGAAATGTTAAATGATGGTATTATTCCAAGAGAGTACAAGAGATTTGGCTCTACAAAAGAAGACTTGTTTGAAGATATAAAGATTTTAAAAGGCTATTATGAGGATGCTTCTGATTTTTCAGGTGGAGCAATAGGATTATTCTCCTATCTTAATAGGATTAAGGCAGGAGTTCAGCAACTAATGGCCTTAAATAGAAAGTTCACATTAGATAGCCTGGAAAGAGAAGATGTGGTTCCACTTACTCAAATAGCTAAAGACACGCTAGGTCTAAAAGGCTTTGAAGATATGGCAAAGGATAGTCTAAAGTTGTTTTAATTACAGCCCACAGGTCTAAAGTGATTGTACAATAAATTTAGGCTATTGGGAAAACGTTTTAGTTGGTTATTTACTGGAGATATGTTATAATAATAACAAGCAAAAGAAAACTATATTTAATCTAAATTATTTAAGGGTGATAAAATGGATAACTTTACAAAACGTAATTTCAAAAAACCAAAAGAGATAATAAAAGATGTAAAGAATGGAGATTTTTCTTTAACAAAGAGAAAACTTGATATTAAAAAAAGCAAAAAAACATTTAAAAAACTTTCTAAAGATGGAAAGAAGATAAAAAACAAATTAAACAAGCTTAAAGAAGTTCAATCTAAACTAATTGATAAAGACAATCCATCAAAAAAAGAATTTATTAAGAGAAAGAAACCAAATAATTTAAAGTAAAAAAAGTCATCTCTTAGTGGTGTAAATAAATATTTTTGAAACTTATAATGGAAAGTTCCTTATAATTTAGTAAAACTTTCCTACTAGTAATAAGAAGATTAGAGATCTGGTCTTCTTATTTCAATAAAGGGGAGACTATGAAGGTATTAAAGATAAATATAAAGAAGCAAAATGGTCAAAATATTGAATTAGAAAGAGCATTGCTTATTAAGGATAAAGGAATAGATACAGATAAAAATGCCAAAGGTGGAGAAAGGCAAATTTCATTGCTCTCATTGAATGTAAGAGAAATGATTCAAAGAGGAGAAATAGATGGGCTTTGTATAAAAAGATATATAGAAAATATAATTTATAGTGGGGAGCCTCTTATAAGGGGTAAAACTTATAAAATAGGAGAGGCAGAAATACAAATTTCAGAAACAAATAAAGCTTGTTTTCCGGAATGCATTAATATAATCAATAATATTAAATGCCCACTTGCTGAAGCTGCTTTTTTTGCGAAAATTATTAAAACAGGTTTTATTAGCTTGGATGATGTAATAGAGCCATTAGAGCGAGAATAAAGTTTAAGTGTTAAAAAGAATTGAATAAATATGATAAATTTTTCTCAAATTATTGATTTATCTCATAAGTTAAGATACTATTAATTAGTATAGGCATTGTAATTTATAAAATATATATAAATTTTAGGAGGTGAAGCGATGGCAGCAGAAACTATATTAGCAGTAAAAAAAGCTGAAGAAACGGCTAATGAAATCCTAGAGGAATCAACACAATTTAGTAGAAAAATTTTAGATGAATCTACAAAAAAAGCCGAAGAAGAATATAAGCAGATTATCTTAAAAGCCAATAAAGAGGCTGAGCTGATTAAGAAAACTGCAGTAAATGAAGGCGAAGCCATAGCAAAGCCTATCCTTGAAAAGGGAAAAGCTGAAGCTGAAATTTTGGGCAAGTTTGAGGACAAAAGGTTAAAAGAAGTGGCAAATATTATTATTGAGAGGGTTGTGAAAAAAAATGGCAATAGTTAAAATGACTGAATTTAGTTTGTTTGCCTTTGATTCAGAAAAAGAAAATCTTCTCCATGAACTTCAAAAGTTCGAATATGTTCATTTTCAAAATCTTGAACAAGATAATGCCCTTTTAGAAATGGGATTAAAAAGTGTTAGGGTGCCTGAGGGTTTGGTAGCCATTGATGAAGACCTTAGCAGAGTAAACACAAGTATTGAAATACTCTCAAGATATCATCAAAAAGAAAGTGGAATCAAAGCTATGAAAACTGGTCTTGATACATATACTTTCGAAGAATTAGAAAAGAGAGCTTCGGAAATTGACTATATGCCTATTTATCAAAATGTCCGAGAGCTGTGGAATAAAAGGGAAAGTCTAAAAGGACAAAAGGACAAGTCACAACTTATAATAGATGAGTTAGAACCTTGGAAAGCTTTAGATATCCCTATATCCTATTTAAAAGAAATAGAAAAGGCTGTTTTGTTTATGGGTACTGTTCCTAAAAAACTAAGGGAGCTGCTCGTAGAAGAAATGTTAGATTATGAAACTACACATTATGAAGTAGTAGGAGAAGACAAGGATAATCTATTTATAGTAGTACTATCCTATGCTGATGAGGCTGAAGAAGCAAAAGAAAGCCTTAGGAACATAAGTTTTTCAGAAATCGACTTAACTGGTGACAAATCACCTAAAGACGAAATTCTTTTATTAGAAGAACAAATAGAGAGCTTAGACGAAGAAATTAAAGTTGTGGACAAGGCATTAAGTGTTGCAGCAGAAAACCTATCTGAGCTCCAAGTAATGTATGAGTATTTAAACAATAAAAAATTAAGAGTTCTTGCAGCTGAGAATTTTCTAGCAACAGATCAGGTTAACCTTATTAAAGGTTATATACCGACAGATAAAATAGAAGAGTTCCAACAGACACTAAAGGATGCTTTGGGGAATGTATATTATATTGAGATGGAAGATGTTGATAGAGAGGATAGGGATGTCCCTATTTTATTGGAAAATTCAGCTTTTGTTAAGCCATTTGAATCACTTACAGAAATGTATGCCCTACCAAGGTATGATGAAATTGATCCCACTCCGCTTTTAGCACCATTCTACCTTATATTTTTTGGCATGATGGCAGCAGATATAGGTTATGGGATTATAATGTTACTTGGGACATTTTTAGTACTTAAGTATTTTAACCTTAGTGAAAAAACAAAAGGTTTTATTAAATTTTTCTACTACTTAAGTTTTTCTGTTATAATCTGGGGTGTTTTATATGGGTCATTTTTCGGTGGGATAATTCCCCTAAAAGGCTTATTCGAACCAGCTACTGATTACAACACATTATTAATTTTATCAATAATATTTGGCTTTATCCATATCTACTATGGTCTTGCTTTAAAAGCCTACATTGCCATTAGAGATAAAAAGTATAAAGAAGCATTATATGATGTTGGATTTTGGTATATAGCTCTAACAGGGGCTATTGTATATCTGTTAAATATGGTTATAGATTTACCAGAAACAGTAAAGACAATCTCTTTTTGGGTGATGATAGGTGGAATGGTAGGAATTGTAGTAACCGGAGGCAGAGAAGCTAGTGGAGCTGTTGGTAAAGTCGGTGGAGGCTTATACTCTTTATATGGTATTTCAGGCTATGTAGGAGACTTTGTATCTTATTCTAGACTTATGGCATTAGGACTTTCTGGAGGCTTTATCGCAGGGGCTGTAAATATGATGGCAGGTATGGTGTCTGGAAAAGGTCCAATAGGATTTGTTGCAGCGATTGTAATCTTTATATTTGGACAGACCTTTAATCTTGGATTAAGTATGTTAGGGGCCTATGTCCATTCAATTAGACTTATATTTGTAGAATTCTTCTCAAAGTTCTATGAAGGTGGCGGCAAGAAATTTAATGATTTCAGAAGTAAACCAAAATATATAAACTTAAGATAAGTTAGGAGGAAAATGTAAATGGGAGCAACAGAATTTATGATTTCGATTACACAAGCAGACGGTGGAGTATTTTTTGCAGCACTGGGGGCAGCAGTAGCAGTATTTCTTTCAGGAATGGGTTCAGCACTAGGTATAGGAATAGTAGGGCAAGCAGCAGCAGGGCTTGTAATTGAAGAACCAGAGAAGTTTGGGCGTTCATTAGTACTACAATTGCTACCTGGTACTCAAGGTCTTTACGGATTTGTAATTGGTCTATTAGTACTTGGTAGGCTTGATATTGGAATGGGTGCGTTAGAAGGCTTGTATATATTGGCAGCATGTTTACCAATAGGATTTGTAGGTTGGATATCAGGAATTGCTCAAGGTAAAGCGGCAGCAGCTGGTATTTCAATACTTGCTAGAAATGAAGAACAGTCGACCAAGGGTATAATCTATGCTGTAATGGTAGAGACATATGCATTGCTTGCATTTGTTGTATCATTAATACTATTAAACGCTGTGAGTTTCTAGTAAAAGTAAGGATGTGAAGCTATGTCAAAATTAGAGAACCTTACCCAAAAGATTATTGATGATGCCAAAGAAAAGGCTGATGAAATTAAGGCTAACGCTGAAAAAAAAGCGAATGCGTTATTAGTTAATAGGGTAAAGGAAGCAAATGAAAGAAAAGAAAAAATAATAGACAAGGCAACTCAAGAAGCAAAAACGATGAAGGAAAGAGTTGTTTCAAGTGCAGAGTTAAAAATTAGAGATGAGAAACTTGTTGTAAAGCATATTGTTTTGGAAAAAGTTTTTGAAATGGCAAAGAAGGAGCTTTTAAACATAGATGATAAAACTTATTCTAACTTTATAAAAACTTCATTAAAAGAGATAGACTATTCGAAAGCAGCAGTTATAAATGTTCCAAAAGGTAAAAAGAAAATGGTAGAGACTTTAGGGACAGGATTAAAAGTAGTTGAAGATGATTCATTAGAATCTGGATTTATGATCTTTGATGAAGAGATAATTTACAATTATACATTTGCATCTCTTGTTGATGAGATAAGAGAAGAGACTGAAGCATCGATAGCGCAGAAACTCTTTGAAGAATAGGAGTGAGTTCATGGATAGAATGGAGTTTACCCAAGGGGTAACAAGTACCAGAGTCCTTGAAAACAGGCTTCTGCTCTCATCTACAATTGAAAAAATGGTAGATGCAAAGGACATAGACGAGGTGCTTCGAACTCTTGAAGATACAGAGTATTCAGCAGCTGTATCTGCAGCTTCTAAAGCAGAAGATTATGAAAAGATTCTTTCATATGAGCTTAAAAGGGTTTATGAGCTAATAAGAGAGATTTCTCCAAAAGACGAAGTTGTAGATTTAATGGCTCTGAAATATGATTTTCACAATATTAAAGTAATGTTAAAAGAAAAATTTATGGAGAAGGATTTATCAAATCTTTATATTGACATTGGAACAATTGATTTTAATAGACTAAAATCACTTTTTATAGCAGGAGATTTGAAATCCATTGATCCGAAATTTAGCAAACCAATAGAGGCCGTTATTAGAGATTTTGAAGAGACTAAAGATCCTCAAAGAATAGATATTTTATTAGATAGATATTATTTTAATGAGCTTTATAGTTTGGCAGAAGAAACAGGGATAGATTTATTTATTGAATATGTAAAAGATTCCATAGATTTTTTAAATGTCTCTACTGTTATTAGATTAAAAAAACAGGGCAAAGATACAAGGTTCTTTAAAGATATTGTTCTAGAAAATGGGAATATAGATAAGGATGATATAATCCAGAGTCTAAACGATACAATAGATGTGATGATAACTAAGTTTAAAAATGTTAAGATCAGTGATGAACTGACAAAAGGACTAGAAGACTACCAAGAAACAGGAAGGTTATCCGCCTTTGAAAAAAATATGGACAACTATCTTATGAGTCTTAACAAACCATCTAAATCAATTGTATTTGGTCCAGAGCCTCTTTTTTCGTATCTAATTGCCAAAGAAATGGAGATAAAGATTATTCGCATTATTATGGTTTCAAAAATCAATAATCTTTCCCCACAGGCCACTAGAGAAAGGCTGCGTGATCTATATGTTTAAAGTAGCAGTAATAGGAGATAAAGATTCTGTATTGGCGTTTAAAGCTTTGGGAATTGAAGTTTTCACAGTAGTGGGAGAAAACGAAGCTAGAAAAACCGTGGATACAATTGCAAGAAAAGACTATGGCGTTATCTTTATTACAGAGCAAATAGCAAGTCTGATACCAGACACAATAGAAAGATATGATAGAGAGATAATCCCTGCGGTTATTTTAATCCCAAGCAATCAGGGTACTTTAAATATCGGAATGGACAGAATAGATAAAAATGTAGAAAAAGCCATAGGATCAAATATTTTATAGAAAGCGAGGGCTAATCTTGAAAGTAGGGAAAATTGTAAAAGTATCCGGACCCTTAGTTGTTGCTGAGGGAATGGAAGAGGCGAATATGTATGATGTTGTAGAAGTTTCCGACTTTAAATTAGTCGGTGAGATTATAGAAATGAGAGGGGATAGAGCATCTATCCAAGTTTACGAAGAAACTACAGGCATTGGGCCTGGAGATCCAGTTTATACAACTGGAGAACCACTTTCAGTAGAATTAGGGCCAGGACTTGTAGAGGCGATGTTTGATGGTATTCAAAGGCCTTTAGAAGAGTTTAGACAAAAAACTGGAGACTATATGACCAGGGGAGTAAAGGTAGACAACCTTAATAGAACAATTAAATGGGACTTTAAACCTATTGTTAAGGTTGGAGACAAGGTAGTTGGTGGGGATATCATAGGTACAGTCCAAGAGACACCAATTATTGTCCATAAAATTATGGTTCCAGGAGGGATATCTGGGGAAATAACCGATATTAAAGCAGGAGAATTTACTGTTATTGATGATATTGCTACAATAGATAATGATAAAAAAATTCAAATGATGCAAAAATGGCCAGTAAGACAAGGTAGAACATTTAAAGAAAAACTAGACCCTGACGAGCCCTTGTTAACAGGACAAAGAGTTATCGACACATTCTTTCCAGTTGCAAAAGGTGGAACGGCAGCAATTCCTGGACCATTTGGTTCTGGTAAAACTGTAGTTCAGCATCAGCTAGCAAAATGGGCAGATACAGAAATAGTTGTTTATGTTGGTTGCGGAGAACGTGGAAATGAGATGACCGATGTTCTAATGGAGTTTCCTGAAATTATTGACCCTGCTACAGGCGAGTCGCTAATGAAGAGAACTGTACTTATAGCAAACACATCAAATATGCCAGTTGCTGCAAGAGAGGCTTCAATTTACACAGGAATTACAATAGCTGAGTATTTTAGAGATATGGGCTATTCTGTAGCAATAATGGCAGACTCTACATCTAGATGGGCAGAGGCACTTAGAGAGATGTCTGGTCGTCTAGAGGAGATGCCAGGGGATGAAGGATACCCAGCATATCTTGGGTCAAGGGCTGCAGCCTTTTACGAAAGAGCTGGAAAAGTTATTTGTAATGGTTCAGATGATAGAGTAGGAGCAATCACAGTAGTCGGAGCAGTATCGCCTCCTGGAGGAGATATTTCTGAGCCAGTTTCACAGGCAACACTTAGAATAGTAAAGGCATTCTGGGGACTTGACCATACACTTTCATATCAAAGACATTTCCCAGCAATTAACTGGCTAGACTCATATACCCTATACCAAGCTAAGATGGACATATGGATGGCTGCAAATATTGACCCTGAATTTGCTAAAAATAGGGCTAAGGCAATGAATCTATTGCAAGAAGAGTCTGGACTACAAGAAATTGTAAGACTTGTTGGTAGGGATTCTCTATCATACGAAGACCAACTTAAACTAGAAGCGACAAAGTCAATTAGAGAAGACTATTTACAGCAAAATGCCTTCCATGATGTTGATACATTTTGTTCTTTAGAAAAACAGAATGTAATGTTAAAGCTAGTATTAGACTTTTATGACTTAGGCTTAAAGGCCCTTGAAAAAGGAGTGTATTTTAAAACCATTGAAAATATGCCAATTAGAGAGAGGATAGCAAGGGCAAAGTATATTGAAGAAGAAAATATGGAAGATATAGAAAAGATTAGACAAGATTTAGAAATTGAAATAGATAAATTAATCCAGGAAGGGGGGATCCTAGATGCGTAAAGAATACAATACAGTAAGAGAAGTAGTTGGGCCGTTAATGATAGTTGATGGAGTAGAAGGCGTTAAGTATGAAGAGTTAGTTGATATTGAACTTCGTACAGGAGAAAAAAGAAGAGGTAGAGTACTTGAAATAGATGGAGATAGGGCCATGATTCAGCTATTTGAAGGATCCTCTGGAATCAACCTTGAAAGTACAAGAGTTAAATTTCTAGGTAAACCACTTGAATTAGGTGTATCAGAAGATATGATAGGTCGTGTATTTGATGGTCTTGGAAGACCTAAAGACAATGGGCCAGATATTATTCCTGATAAAAAAGTTGACATCAATGGTGTGCCAATAAACCCAGTAGCAAGAGACTACCCTGAAGAGTTTATCCAAACGGGAATATCTTGTATAGATGGACTTAACACCCTGGTAAGAGGGCAGAAGTTGCCCATATTCTCAGGTTCAGGTCTTCCCCATGGTGAAGTTGCCGCTCAGATAGCAAGGCAAGCAAGGGTTCTTGGCTCTCAAGAAAAATTTGCCGTTGTATTTGCTGCAATGGGAATAACATTTGAAGAGGCACAGTTCTTTATTGATGACTTTACTGAAACAGGGTCTATAGACAGAGCTGTGTTATTTGTAAATTTAGCAGATGACCCAGCCATTGAAAGAATAGCAACACCAAGGATGGCATTGACTTGTGCAGAGTATCTTGCATATGAAAAAGACATGCATGTTCTCGTAATCTTAACAGATATGACAAATTATGCAGAGGCTCTTCGTGAGACATCAGCGGCTAGAAAAGAAGTACCAGGTCGTAGAGGGTATCCGGGATATCTTTACACTGACCTTTCAACCATATATGAAAGAGCAGGTAGAATAAGAGGATTAAAGGGTTCAATAACCCAAATCCCAATCTTAACAATGCCTGAGGATGATATAACGCATCCAATTCCTGACTTAACAGGATATATTACAGAAGGACAGATTATACTTTCTCGTCCCTTATATAAAAGAGGTATAGAACCTCCAATAAACGTAGTACCTTCACTATCAAGACTTAAGGATAAGGGTATTGGAGATGACAAGACTAGAGAAGACCATGCTGATACAATGAACCAGATATATGCAGCCTATACATCTGGAATTGCGGCAAGGGAACTTGCAACTATACTTGGAGAGTCAGCTCTATCTGATGCAGACAAGGCATTTTCTAAATTTGCCGAAGCCTTTGATCAAGAATATGTTGATCAAGGATACGATAATAATAGGGCCATATCTGACACTCTTGATTTAGGTTGGGAGCTTTTAAAGATAATTCCAAGAGGGGAGCTTAAGAGAATTCGTCAAGAATTTATTGATAAATATCTTCCGCAGGAAGCTGAAGGGGATGAGTAAATGGCTATATTAGATGTAAACCCCACTCGTATGGAGCTAACTCGTCTAAAGGCTAGATTAAGCACAGCTACTCGAGGTCACAAGCTCCTTAAAGACAAGCAAGATGAGCTTATGAGAAGGTTTATTGAGCTGATAAGAAACAATAAGAATCTTCGTATAGAGGTAGAAAAAGATTTACAAGATGCTTTTGGTGAATTTCTTTTAGCCAGTGCAGTAATATCTCCTAATATTTTAGAAGCAGCAGTTGCTTTTCCAAAAGAAGAGATAAGCTTAGATATTAAGAAAAAAAATGTTATGAGCGTTCATGTTCCCATTATGACTTTTATCAGGAAGCTTGAAGGAGATGAAGGGAGTATCTATCCTTATGGATTTGCTCAGACATCTGGCGAACTAGATGATGCTATAGCAAAATTATATGGTATTATGCCAGAGCTATTAGAACTAGCTCAGGTAGAAAAATCAGCACAACTAATGGCAGATGAAATTGAGAAGACCAGAAGAAGAGTAAATGCACTTGAGTACAGAACTATACCAGATCTAACAGAAACCATCAAATACATCAGAATGAAGCTTGATGAAAATGAAAGAAGTACAATTATAAGATTGATGAAAGTAAAAGAGATAATAAATAAAGAAGCTTAAAGACAATGCATAGTTCACAAATCACAATTCACAATTCACAATTCACAATTGAAAAACAAAAGAAAACAAAAGGGACGGTTCTTTTTGTCCCCAATTGTGTCATTCCGAGTGTAACGAGGAATCTTAATGAAAAAGTGAAAGATCCTTCGACAAGCTCAGGATGACAAGATTAAAAGCGTAGGGCGTAGCTTCGCTCGCCTGCTGTAGGGATAGACGACTCTGTCTATCCGAATTAGAATGACATGTAATGGTAACTGAATACATGAAAAAGATTCCCCAATTGAGGAATCTTTTTTACTTTTTATATACACCTGCTATATCATTTGCCACTATTGGTAGCTTAGCATTAAACATTGGGATAGGCAGGAACTTATGCCTAGAGTAGCGGTGCATAGCATCTATCTTTTCTTTGATAGCAAGATCTTCAATATAGCCTTCTCTAATATATCTATTTAAAACCGCATAAGAAAAACCAAAGACATCCTCATCAGTTTTACCTGTTAGACCATCACTGGGGATTTTGTATAAGAACTTATCTGCTAGCCCTAGGACTTCTCCTAATTGGATAACTTCATCAGATGTAAGCATACCCAAGGGTGAAAATGCTCCTGTAGTATCTCCATAGAGTGTGGCATATCCAATCCAATCTTCAGATAGATTACTTGTATTAATAACCCTACTATTATCTATTGATTGAGAAATTGCATATAATACGCTCATCCTAATTCGAGGAGGTATATTTAGACCAGTTTGACTTGTTATTATGGGAATTATATCGCTCTTTATTGAACCAACTGCTAATAAAACACTATCTACAATGCTTTTTATATTGACATTGACTGATTGGATCTCTAAATATTCTACTAAGTCATTAGCATAAGAGATATCATCTTGAATACCATTTGGCATTAATACTCCTATAACATTTTCTTTCCCAATTGCCTCAACAAGTAAGGCAGCTACAACAGAACTATCCTTACCACCTGAAACACCTAATATAGCCTTTTCCCCCCCAGTATTTACCATCATAATTTTTGTCCATTCCAGTAATTCTTTCTTTAAAGCTAAGAGTTCTAGCTTTTTTAAAATCATTTTATCAGCTCCTTATCTCCATACCCAGTGATTTCATAGTATCTAAGGCTATTTCATGTTTTTTAATGTCTCTGCTAGTGCACAGTGAAGAGTCTATAATAATTTTTGCATCTGGAAATGCACTTTGGATGCAAATAGCATTTGCTAAGACACAAATATTAGTTTCCACCCCAATAAACTCGATTTCTTTTAAGACAGAATCATCGTTTTTAAACCTTTCTTGAATTTCTAAAAGTTTTTTAGGAGGGATTGCATAATAAGTTTTTTTTATTTCTTGATGGTTTTTTAAATGATTCTCTAATTCAAAGTGGACTTTGTTGGACCATTTTGCATTATTATCTGATTGGATCTCACCTTTTTTAATACTAGAATCATCATTTGTGTTGTCATCACCATATTTTGCATTTTGAATTTCAATATCTAATGTATAAAATATTATATCACCTTTGTTTTCGTATTCTTTTATTTTGTCTATTGTTTTTAAGATTAGCTTTTCAGAACCCTTTACATAATTATCACTTTCAGGATTTAAAAATTTATTTTGCATATCAATTATAAATAACATATATAACCTCCAATTAGGGTAATTATTAAGTATTAGTCTATATACCCTATTTGATTGACTAATAAGCGGAAATATTTTGACCTAGAAGTGGGGGAAAAGATAATTTAAAAGCATAAAA
>CAZRXS010000041.1:0-12015 GCA_964604145.1 uncultured Gudongella sp.
TTATATTCCATATGGAAGGGTAATTCAAAAATAAATTTACCTAATTAGGTAAGTAGTAGTTTAGTGAAAATATACAGTGCGATTAGAGTCAATATTGCAAGGAATATTATTGTAACATCTGCACTAGTGCCTATTAAATTAATTCCCAGTATATCGACACTTTTTGAATGATCAAATTTCCGCAAAGCTAAATTTATGCGTAAACTTATTTCCATTCTAATATTTTGCATCCATTTGCTCAAAGATCTATAGAATTCCAAAGCTATTTTTAAAACAAGTGAAATTTTGCTTACAACTAGTTTTACTATGCCCTCTATAGTTAACCAAACAGGGGGCTGCCAATGAAATGCCCCACTTTTAATCCCTGCCCAACAAACTAAGACACCTAGAATTAAAGTAATTGCCATACCAACTATATCCTTAAAATTCCAAAATGAAAGACCCATTAAAGTTGTGGAAATGCCTTTCATACCTAGTGCTTGAACTGTTGGCGCTATGGCAATATTTAGTAAAAACTCAGGCCTAATTCCAATCCCTAACATAACTACCACTAGCAAACCCATAGCTAATTGTAATTTAGGAGAACCTTTATCACTAACCTCTAATTCAGTTGCTTTCCCAAAGAATATTAGGTAATATAACTTGCTGAAGGATGCTGCTGTTCCAACGCCTACAAATAAAAAGAGCCCTTCCACCCAAAAAAGCCATGACCCTCCAGTCTCAGCTGCTAGACTAATTCCATGATGTATCAGAGATTTACTGGCATAGCCATTAAGGCCAGGAGCACCAGTAATCCCTAAAACAGCCACTAGCATAAGTATAGCTGTTACTGGAAAGCGTCTCCAAAGTCCACCTAATTTATACAGATTAGTTTCTCCTGTATAAATATATACAACGCCAACACCTAAAAACAAGGCAAGCTTAAATAAAGCATGATTTATTATATGATAGATTGCGCCTGACAATCCAAATCCACCTTTTGATCCTAGATAAAGGCTAACACCTAAGCCTAATATAATATAGCCCATTTGGCTAATACTATGATAAGCTAGTAGTTTTTTCGCATTACTTTGAATCAAAGCAGATAAAACACCCAAAAGCATGCTAGATGTTCCCAAGACTACAAGAGTAGGGCCAAACAAAGTCATCAAACCCCCTAGTTTCATACCCAAACCAGCAAACTCCGCCACCCTTATCAACCCATAAGCTCCTACCTTGATAATCAGTCCAGATAAAAGTGCACTTCCAGGAGTAGGAGCAACTGAATGTGCATAAGGTAACCAAAGATGTAAGGGTACCATACCGGCCTTAATCCCAAATCCTGCTGTAAGTATAGCTATACTCCAGGCAAACAACTCAGGATTTAATGGTGTAACCATACCTGTACCAATATTGGGAAGCATAGCTGTAGCCGAGCCCATCATAACAATTCCTAGGGCTAATAAAAGTCCTCCTACAATACTAAAAAATAAATAAAAATATCCAGCTCTAAGAGCTTCTTTATCCCACCGGTGAATAACCCAAAAATATGATGTAATAGTCATCAATTCAAAAAAGAATAGCATAGTTAAGAGATTACCTGCTAAGAATATCCCTAAAACTGTAGACAAAGTAAGCAATGTAGTTAGCTGGAAAATCCAAGCCTTTCCCTCATATTCCATATATTTAGGTGAATATATGGAAACCACCAGCCAAAGGAAAGCTGCTAATATAACAAAAATTGCAGATAAGGCATCAGCATGAAAATTTAATATAAAAGGACCAGACATTGCAAGCTCATAAGTTAATGGTAACCCACTAAAAACATCTTTTAGTCCAAAAATCCCTAATACAAGAACAATTAAACTAAAGACAAAGGGTATCTTTATAGATTTATCCCGTGTAAATAACAAGATTAATGCTCCTATAAGTGGAATTGCCATTAGTATCACAAGTACCATAAATTTACATCTCCTTTTCTAAAAAAACGAATTGACAACAGCCTCAACTCCAGGCCAAACTATTCCTGGATAAAGACCTATTAAAAGTGAGATCACCGACAAAATTAGTGTTGGGATAAGCATAAGTTTAAGCCTACTACCCTTTTCTTTATTGCTTTTGACTCTTTCACCACGAAATGCATCAACAATAAGAGGTATAAAGCAAATAGCATTGATAATACCACTGATTATCAATACAATGGCAAGAGGCCATCTTCCACTTTCTACACTGCCTTTCATTAAATAGTACTTACCCCAAAATGTATTGAGAGGCAACATACCAATCATCCCAAGAGCAGCTATGCTAAACGAGACCATAGTCTTTGGTAGTAGCCAGCCAACTCCACCCATCCTGCTTATATCAGTCTCACCTGTCTGTTCAGAGATAATTCCTGCACAGAAAAAAAGACTGACTTTCAGCGTAGAGTAAGAAATCATATGCATTATTGCCCCAGCTAACCCCCAAGGCTGCAATGTAAAAGCACCCAGTAATATATATGAAAGGTGACTAATGGTCTGATATGCTAATCGGCCTTTCAAAACATCCTGACGAGCAGCAATTATAACTCCCATTAAAATAGTAAATCCTATAAGCCAGGGCATGATTCTAGTAAAAGTTAACTGTCCTACAAGCTCGTATCCAAAGACAGAATACACAACCCTTACAATCCCATATGCTCCAGAATAAACTACTGCTACTGCATGAAGCAGAGCGCTCACAGGCGTTGGTGCTACCATAGCTCTAGGCAACCAGCCATGCAATGGCATTATAGCTGCCTTCACACCAAAACCAATAATAAACAAAGCTAGAAGCCAATTGAGTCCAGAACCTTTAAAACCGGCTAAAATAGCATTGCCAGAAAAATCAAGATTTCCCGTCCACCTATATGTAATTACCATTGCAATCAAAATTGCTCCTGCCCCACAAAGACTATATATAATATACTTCGACCCCGACTTCATCGCCTTAGGTGTTCGTTCGTGAATCACTAGAGGATAAGTAGCAAAAGTCAATAGTTCATAAAATAAATATAAAGCCACAAGATTGCCCGAAAAAGCTACTCCCAAGCTAACACTAAGAGAGAAAAGTAAAAATGTATAATAAGTACTTTGTTTATCCTTGCCCTCCATATATCCAAAAGAGTAGACAGCCGCAAATATCCATAGACTAGAAGCTATAAGAGCAAAAACCGCCCCTAATGGATCTGGATCTAGGCTCCAAGGTAATCCTGCAAACTCACCAGCTATTCTTACGCTTTCACCTGCAAATACAGGTAAAGCAACTTGCCAACTGAAAAATGCAGCTAATATAGAAAATAATAACACCACTAAGTTACGTACACGGTTTGTGACTCGTGGCATAACTGCAACGATTAAACCACCTACTAATCCACTAAGTAAAGCCAAAATAAGATTAATCATCTAATATATCTCCCATCCTTTACTGAATCATTAAAAGTTCAGCGGCAGCTCTGCTTGCTAATTCTAATACAGTTCCAGGTAAAATCCCTAAAATCACCACAGCAACAGCCAACATAATAAGAGCTATCTTCTGTGGTAAAGCAGGATCCTGTAAGTCTTTATCCAATGCTGGTTCAAAATAGGCAATCCTAATAATCGGTAAAAGGTAAGCTGCACAAAGCACACTTCCTACAATAATTACAATTGCCGCTAAAACATTGCTAGCCTCTAAAGCCCCTAAAATCAAATACCATTTCCCAATAAATCCGGATAAAAGCGGTATACCTATGAGACCTAAGCTACCTATGGTAAAAACTCCCATAGTTAAGGGCATTTTTCGTCCAATACCAGCCAAGTCACTAATATTTTTCTTTCCAGTGGCAGAGATAATTGCTCCTGCCGCTAAAAATAAAGATGACTTAATAACTGCATGACTAGCTAGGTAAAATAGGGTTCCTTTTAAACCAGTTAAACTCATTAATCCTAGACCTAAGAAAATATAACCCACTTGACCAACAGTAGAATAAGCTAGTCTCCGCTTTAATTCATCCTGTGTAAGGGCAAATAAAGAACCCCCTATAATGGCAATCATACCTGTTAGCATCAGTATTTTATTTATATTAAATTGTACCATTAGATCTTGGCCAAACACATTAAACATAATCTTTATAAAGCAAATTATGTATCCTTTAACAGCAAGCCCTGATAAAATAGCACTGGCTGGTGTAGGAGCATTTGAATGAGCATCTGGTAACCATACATGTAATGGAAAAAAAGCCGACTTGACTCCAAAGCCAATAAAGAAAAAACTCATTGCCATCCATAGCACATAAGAAGTATTCTGCCAAACTTGTAGCAGTTCATCATGAGCGAAGCTCATATTTAGATGACCTGTAAGCATATATATAAATCCAATTCCACCAAGTAAAAAAGTTGAGCCTAGAGTTGCCAATATAAGATAGTTAAAAGCGGCATAAGCAGCTCTAGGATGTCTCTGAGCACTAACCAAGCCACAACTGCTTAAAGTAGCTACTTCTACCAATACAAAGACATTGAAAAGATCATTTGTTAAAGCCATTCCTGCCATAGCGCCACCAAGTAGAAGTAAGAGCACATAAAACCGAGTTACCCGCTCCTTGCTTCCCACCTCTTGTGTGAGATTACCTTTTGCAAATAAGGCAATGGGAAAACTAACAGCAGTTACAATAAGTATAAAAAAAGCTGCCAAGTTATCTATTTTTAACTCTATACCCCAAGGTGCTTTCCAACCACCCATATTATATATTATGGGGACTCCATTTTGTAATAATACTATAGATACTAAATAAACTGCCCCCAAAATCCATATAATTTCAGTAAAAATAACTATACCTTCTACTAATTTTATACGACGCGCAATTGTTGGTAAAATAAAAGCTATAAATAAAGGAATAATTACAATAAAAACAGGTAAGTTAAGTGTGATTGCAGATATCATTCTTCTGCCACCTCACTTCTTATTTCTGATATTCTTCTAGCATCCGTAGTTCCATATGATTTATATAATCTAATAATAAGAGCTAGAGCAAAGGCAGTTACACTAACACTTACAACTATCCCTGTCAGCATTAAAGCTGAAGGCAATGGATTTATATAAAAAGCTTTAGGGTTAACTGTATCAATCATAGGCACGGCTGCGCCCCTAATATAACTTCCACCAACAAACATAATAAAAATAGCACTTTCCATAATATTGATTCCAATCAACTTTTTAAATAAATTTGATTTATTCAGTACAATAATGGCTCCAATAAAGAATAAAATAACAGCGATAGTATATGGATAGTTTATAATAAGCTTCTCAAGTAATATCTTCACGATTCTTCCCCCCACATTGTAAAAAACAAAGTTATTATGGTACTGGCTACTCGAATTCCAACACCAAGACCTAGAAGAGAAATAAGTCCCCCAGAAGTAAGTTTCCCTGGAGTTCCAAGGTCAATACCTGCCAACTTGTTCGCCAAAAAAGGTGCCCCTTTGATAATCCCTACCATCCCTATGATGACATACCAAAGAGTACCATAACTTTCTATCCAAATAAGAACTTTTTCTGGAAAATGGTGTCGTCCTTTTTCTACACCATAAATAGTAGAAAATACTATAAAAGCGAGTCCTAATATAATGCCACCCGCAAAAGATCCTCCCGCTGAAGAAGAGCCATGAAGAATTACATAAAATCCATAAATACACATAAAAGGTACAATTATGGCAGCTATTCGCTTAAAAATGAAATCTCTCATTTTTCATCCTCCTCATTTTTAAATGGCTTTAGAGTAATTACTACTGCCAATGTCGCAGTAAACAATACTATTGTCTCAAACATGGTATCATATGCCCTATAATCAAGCACTATTCCTGTTACCATATTAAAAATCCCTGTGTCATCTAAAGTATTATTGATATAAAATTCCGAAACCTGATTATGGACAGGATTATCGACACCTCCATAAGAGGGAAGCTCTGCTACTGCAAGTAACACTCCAAAGACTGCTAATAGGCTTATAAGGATGATAAGCAGATTCTTTATCTTCATTATTTTTCCTCCCCCCTATTGGTACGAAAAATAACAACCATCATTAGTATAGTCATACAAATTCCTGCTGCTGCTTCTGTAATAGCAAGATCAGGAGTGTTCATTTGTAGCCAAATTAATGCCATAGTCAAAGTATATGCACCGTAAATAATAACTGCATGTAGTAGGTCCTTAATAAAATATATAGCCAAAGAGGCTGTAACTAGGATAAAGAGAAGAACCATAATCCAATAATCAACCACTATAAAATGCATAACATTACTCCTTTCTAATTTTTGTAGTTTCTGTAGGCTTTATTCCATTCATAACAGCTGCTTTAGCTATCAAATGCGACATAGTGGGATTAATAATCCAAAACAATAATAAAATAGACATTAGCTTAAATCGCAAAAACCAGTTAGGGCTGAGCAATAAAAGTCCAAATCCCATAAGTCCAACTCCAAGAGTATCTCCTATGCCTACTCCATGCATTCGAGTATAAGGGTCTGGAAATCTAAATAAGCCTAAAGTCCCTAAAGCAAAAGCTAAAAATGAACCTATAAAACAAACAGAAGCTATCACTTTAATCATTTGAAGACACTTCCTCTCTACTATCATGAAGCTCTTTTAATCTTGGCATCTCAAATTCCCAAACACTAGGAGTCAGCACTTTGACAATCCAAAGCCCCCCTGCAAAACCACATAACATAAAAACAAAAGCTATATCAATAAACTCATACTCGCCTTTATAAAAAGCAAGCAATAAAATAATCATACTTATCTTACTGGAAATAGCATTAATAGCAATAAATCGATCAATCACGGTCGGTCCAATGATTGCTCTTATTAGAACTATTAGTACTAGCATCATGAATCCTATCATTATCAATAGCATCTTTTTTCCTCCTCTTCACCAATGTTTCCAAATTCTTAATTTCAGTGATGATACTCCAGTAATACAAATCCCTTCCGGTTTTCATTGTAAGGGCATGCACAGTAAATACATTAGTTTCTGGGTCGAAATCAATAGTTATGGTACCTGGAGTAATCGTTATACAAGAAGCAAGAAATACTCTTCCCCAATTGCTCTCAAGACCAGGTTCTAACTCTAAAAATATTGAACCTTCGGATAGGTCTGAAAACAATAATATTTTAATTACTTCTATATTAGATTTAAGTACATAGCCTACTAACATTATAATGCAGCGACCAAAAAGCAGTAATTCTACATTAGATAACATACTGCTAGGTAGCTTTGGACTAAGATCTTTCCAAAAGTAAATAGTAAATAAAGAAATAATTGTTCCAATAATAATATGCTGTAAATCTAATGAACCTGATACCACTATCCAAAATATAAATAGAGAAGCAAGTGAAATAAATGACTTTTTAACCACAACAAACCTCCTCTTTAAAACTTTAATAAACACAAAAAAGCGCTGGCAAAATCTAATCGATAATGCCAAACGCTTGGAGCACTCCTACGGGGTTAGCTGACGGATTCGGGCACCCAAGTTGCCCTACCTGATATTACAGGATTCACCCCTAATAATGGTTCCCCCATTTCTTGCGAAATTTGGAGATAAATGTTATTATCCATTTAAATATTCTCACTATGATTATAACACAATCCAGCTTAATCAACAAATAATAATGCTTCTTAGTGTGGTTATTGTGTCAACTTTAAATGTTCAACACGCATTGTATATTCTTTAATTTTTAGAACTCCTAGATAAAATCACCCATCAATACTTTTGCATCTAAAGGATTTATTTTTCTATCCACCAAAGCTTTCCCATCTTTTATAAATTTGAACGAGTCACCATAGGTCGGCTTTTCAACTTTATATAAAACTCCTATTGGAATCTTATCTCCAAACTCTCTTGCTTTTTTATAAGCATTATCATAATCTGTATTATCATAGTCTTCAGATAGCTTATATACTCTATCTTTATACCATTTAAAAGTATTTACTCGGTTCCAAACCACACATGGTTGGAGTATATCTAAATGAGCATAGCCTTTAAATGTAATGGCCTGTTTCATTAAATCTACAAGATGGGGTATGTCCCCAGCAAATCCTCTTGCTATAAAGCCAGCACCAAGTGTCAATGAAAGAGCTAATGGGTCTAGGGGCATGCTCTTTACTCCGTCAAATTGTAATGTAGTAATTTGCCCTTCTGCAGTAGTTGGTGAAGCTTGACCTTTGGTAAGCCCATATATTTGATTGTTATGGACAAAATGTGCTATATCAATATTTCTTCTTACTGCATGTATAAAGTGATTTCCACCTTCGCCATAACTATCTCCATCTCCAGATTCAACTATTACATTTAAATCTTTATTTGATAATTTTATAGCTATTGCAGGTGGTATTGCCCTACCATGTAGTCCATTAAAACCATTTACTCCTATATAATGTGGAATCTTTGCTGCTTGTCCTATTCCAGATGAAATTACAACTTTGTGTGGTGGTATTTCTAATTCTTCTAAAGCTTGCTTTAATGCAGTTCTTATCATATAATTTCCGCATCCTGGACACCAAGTTGGTTCATAAAGATTATATTCTTTTTGCATTATAATACCTCCTCTTTCAATCTAGCATAAATTTCCTCTCCAGAAAAGGCTCTGCCATCATATTTTAATATTTTGTGATTGCATTTTATTAACATTTCTTCTCTTATTAAGCTATCTAATTGAGCTGTAGAATTTTGTTCAACAGCAATTAAATTACGAGCCTTTTTATACATTTCTCCTAACTTTTCTGTGGGAAGCGGCCATATATCTCCAAAAACTAAAGCTCCAATAGAAACTCCTTCTAGATTAAGTGTTTCTACTGCTTCTTTTACAGCGCCATATAGAGATCCCCAAGCTACTATTAGGTGTTCAGGCTCTTCTTCACCTATTGACCAAGGCTCTTTTACTTCTTTTTTAAGATTTTCAAATTTTATGGCTCTTTTGTCAACCATCTTAGTTCTAACTTCTGCAGATTCTGTTATATTCCCATATTCATCATGCTCGTCACTGTCTACTAATATCACTTGATTTTCTATCTTTCCAGGAATTATCCTAGGTGATACCCCATCTTCTGTATACTTGTATCTCTTGTACCTTTCTCCTTTAACTATAGCTTCTTCACCAGAGAGGTATCTATCAATACTTATTTTTTCAAATTCAAATGGTTTATATGTAACCATGGAATCAGCTAAGCTTTGATCACTTAATAGCACAACTGGTATTTGATACTTTTCTGCTAGGTTAAATGCCCTTGCTGTCTGATAAAAAGCATCTTCTCCATTTCTCAAGGCAATAACCATCTTTGGAAATTCTCCATGCCCTAAATGTACCACAAATCTTAAATCAGCTTGCTCAGTTCTTGTGGGAAATCCAGTAGCAGGTCCTGGTCTTTGAACATTTATTACCACTACTGGGGTCTCTATTATGCCGGCTAAGGAAAATGCTTCTGCCATTAGTGCTATTCCTCCACCAGATGATCCAGTCATAGCTCTAAGACCAGCGTAAGATGCACCAAGAGCCATATTTAAGGCCGCAACCTCATCTTCTACTTGATCTACAACTATCCCCATCTCCTCTGACTTAAGTGCCATATAGTTTAATACTCCAGTGGAAGGAGTCATAGGATAACCACAATAGTATCTACAACCTGCCGCAATTGCTCCTAATGCAACAGCATCGTTCCCACTTATTAAAATTGACTTATCTTCTTTTATCTCTAATTTCTGCACTGTATCAATTAAATCATAACCCTTCTCTAAAGCTTTTAAATTTACATCAGCTATCTTCTCATTAAATCCATCTTTAATTATCTTTTTAGTCTCATCTTTTGGAAGGCCAAAATACTTTAATATATAACCTAGTCCCACCGTAGAAGACACTCTTACATTTCCCAAATCTTTAGCTACTTTTTCTAAAGGCAAGTGAATAAAATCTTTTCCTTTAGATATTTCTTCATCTAAAATTATAATCCCATTTTCCTTTAGCTTGTTTTCATGTATTTCTACTGTCTCTTCATTTAATGCAAATATAATATCAACTTTTTGTGTATAAGTTGATATAGGCTTATCTGAAAATCTAATTTGCATAAAGTTATGACCACCTCTTACCCTTGACATAAAGTCGCTATGGGTAAATATATGAAATCCACATCTCTTAAGTGATTTTTCTAATATATTTGCAAAAGTGTCCATTCCTTGTCCTGCTGCTCCACCTACTAATATAGTAAAATCCATCGATATCAAAACCCCCTCTTAAATTCTTGTTATTTGTAGATACTATGGATAGTTATACCCTATTAATGAATGTGCAAATCAAAATATATCCATAAATATAAACAGACAAGGGCAGGAAACTTGTCCTTTGGGAAATAAAGCATAAAAATAAGGACTAGTCAGGTCCCTATTTTTATGCTTTATAATTGTATATAGGCTTTATTCTATCTATTACTTCTACAGTGTCTCCCATGGCCTCTATTATTTCTTCCATAGGTTTATATGCAAAGGGAGCCTCATCTAAAGTTCCTATATGAACAGATGTGGAAAAGATTCCTTTCATTGACTCTTTAAATTTATTCAAGTCTAATTTTTCTTTTGCCTCAGTTCTACTTAAAACTCTACCAGCTCCATGTGGAGCAGAATAGTTCCAATCTGGATTTCCCTTTCCCACACCAATTATAGATCCATCTCTCATATTTATAGGAATAAGCACTCTTTCTCCTTTATAAGCAGAAATAGCTCCCTTTCTAATTATATTGTCTTTAAAATTTATATAATTGTGTACAGTTTCAAAATGAGAAAAATCATCTAATTCTTTTTTAAACATGTTAAAAAGAATAATATCTGCCATAGTTTTCCTATTTAAACTGGCATATTCCTGAGCTATTTTCATATCATGAAGATATTTATCTCTAAACTTTCCATCCAAATAGCATAAATCCTTTGGATAATCAGGCTCCAAGCCTTCATATTCTTTTTCTAAAAGTTTTAGTGCATGTTCTATATCATCTCTCTTACCCTGCTTTTTATAGTTTTCAATAAGTTTTTCCTTTCTCTTGAAAAATTCTCTTTTACCACTACATAGATCTACAGCTATCTTTTGATAGATATTGGCTATCTGAAATCCTAAATTTCTACTTCCCGAGTGAATAACCATATACTTGTCATCATTTGAATCTTCTCCCACCTCTATAAAGTGGTTTCCTCCTCCTAAGCTTCCTATACTTCTTATTATCCTTTTGGTATCTCTCAGTTTCCTAAATAAATGGAGATCTTCTAATTTATCGAATTTATATTTTCTCTCAGGATGAACATTTTTGCCTGAAGGAATTTTCTTTGTTATAGTTTCGTCTAGCCTTTCTAAGTCTATATTCATATCTCCTAATTCTACAGTAAGCATGCCACATCCAATATCAACTCCAACAATATTGGGAACTATTTTATCTCCCATATCAGCAGTAAATCCAATTACAGATCCCTTGCCTTTATGGACATCTGGCATTATCCGTACATCAGAGCCTTCTACGAATTTTTGATCTAGTAGAGTTAATATTTGCTCTTTTGCACCTTCTTCTAATTCATCTACAAATACTTTTGCCGTAGCGTATTTACCTTTTAATTCCATAATCTATCACCTCATATTTACAGCTAAACTGTAATTCTCTCATTATAAAATACCTAGCATTTCTCATGCAATAAAAAGCTATACTAAAGGGCACTAAAACCCCCAAATAGCAATTTCTCATTTGGAATGTGGCTTCTTATGCCCTTAGAAAATATACAAATTTATTCAAGAAGAAGATTCTTATGATTTCGATGTACCCAATATTTCACCTACTGCAGGAATAAGATATTAAAAGAAGGTCTTTTTTATATCTCCTTCTAATAAGCTTGTCCTACTTACCACAAATCCTCCTCCAAGCATCATCAATGTTATTATACCCAATTTCTATTAATTTATAGATAAATGCCCAATAAAATCATACCACTGCTCTAAAGTTAATTTGATTGG
>CAZRXS010000042.1:0-11569 GCA_964604145.1 uncultured Gudongella sp.
CAGAAAATTAAGAACAGAATATCTATTATCATATAGGTACCCAACAATCTCATCAAAAGCGTAACGATAGTTACTGTATTTGGTAAAGTATTCATTTGGAACATTCCACAAAAGACATTCCACACCAAAAGAACTTGCTTTTTGGGCATATGGATATCTTAAATCTTTCATTTGGTATCTAAGTTCTTTGGCAATTCTAACCATCTTTTTAAAGTAATAATTTGTAGCATTGTTTTTTTCTACACCATTTTTTATATGCTGCTCTGGGTAATTAATTATTTCTTGACCATCATCAGCTTTTATTAAAATACCACCTATATAGTTTTCTTTATCAAATTTATAATCTTGCCTATAGTCTCTATGTCTCATTGACGGGACACTATCAGTATCCTTTCTGTATGAATTCCCATTAATTTTTATTGACTTATTTTTTCTTTCAACATCTTTACCAAAGTGACTTCTTAATGTATCTTCAACTTCATCTTTAAAACTTTTTATCCTGGAAGTTGCATTTATAAATCCATAGTCTGCTCCAGTTACATTTAATCTGTATGCAGGTTGAAATGTATCCTCCTGTACTACTGCAATGTCAACATCACTATGTCCTCTTACATTTGTATTGTTTGCATAAGAACCTTGCAAAAACAATTTAATATCATACCCACTAGTACCATCACTCATTCTAGGGCGTGTGTTAGACTATACCCATGTATGGCAAACCATTAAATAGGCACCTTCAATTTGAAAATGCCTATTCTCCCTTTTATAATTTTATTAAATTTTTAGTTTTTACTATTCTTATTAGATTAACATTTATTGATTTTATTATAATTAAATAAATGCCTTTTTATGTAAAGATTTTTACTTCTATTCAAATGTAACAGAAATTTTTGGGGAATCAAAAATAGCATCCCATCCATCTGCTTGGAAAATGTGGAAACTTAATTCCATTTCATCTATTATGCTTATATCATTATCTGATAAATCGCTTTCAAGAAAGGTAATAGCATCATATGCCTTTTTCCCTGCAGATACGTCACTTGAAAATATAGGATCAATCATAAAACCATTAATTGAAACATCTCTTGCTTGGATGGTTGCATCTTCATCGGTATTATTTTCAATATAAACATAAACATCTGCACCCCAAAAACTTTCTTCACTGTCTACTCTTTTCATAACTATTTTGAAACCTTTTTCTTCTAATACCATTTCTCCGCTATCATCATAAGCTTGTTCATATTTTGGATCTGCAGTAGTTTTAATTGATATTAAATCTGAATCTATAATGCCATCCATTGTATCTGAATCAAAAATATGAAATTTGAGTTCAATATCTTGTATCATGGATATACCCGCTTGTTCAAGATCGGATTGCATAAATGTAATTTCATCATTACCTTTTTTATTAGGTGCAATATCACTAGAAAATATAGTGTCAGCCATTATCCCATTAATAGACGAATCGCGTGTTTGAACGGTAATTAATTTTTCAGAGTTGTTTTCTATAAGCACTTTTAAAGCTGGTCCAAATAAACCATCTTGCTCAAGAGACTTTAAAGTTATTACTATACCATCTTGATCTAATAAAGTCTGTTCTTCAACATTAACCTTAGATTCTTCTTTTGATTCATTTGTATTGGAAACATCCTTTACAGCACCATTTTGATTATCTGATGATGAACAAGCTGTAATAAATAATAAGAAAAATACCAACACCAAAACTAATAAATTTTTCTTTGAAATAATCACAAAATCCCCCCTTGTTATTTTCTTTTCTATCATACCTGTAGGAACCTCGAGTCAAGCAAAACAAGAGTGCACTGAAAAAGTCTAATTTTGTCATCTTGAGCTTTGCGAAAGATCTTAAACCACAGATTCTTCACTACATTCAGAATGGCACGTAGAATGTGAGTTTTTTTGTTTTGGTGATGCGACCTAGATTCTTCACTCCGTCCAGATAGGCAGAAGACCAAAACCATGATTTATGGTTTTTTAATCTTCCTTTCCAACTGTGGGAGGCATAAAGATTTCCTATGATGCCGGTCAGGTTAAATCTCAGAGCCTATATACTTTAGATATTTAGGCTCTGAAAACCTGAGTATATATTCATTCTTCTACCTCTTACAAAACCTATCAGGGTTATATTTAGTTTCTTTGCCATATCAATAGCTAAATTTGTCGTTGCTGATATAGAAACTATAATTGGTATCTTTCTTCTAGCCACTTTAATAAGAATTTCAGTAGATATCCTCCCACTAGTCAATACAACTTTATCCTTCATATCTATCTTTTCAATTAAAGCTTGCCCAAAAACCTTATCCATTGCATTATGTCTTCCAATGTCCTCTTTAAAGATAATTATTTTATCTAAGCTGCATAAGGCACAACTATGAACTCCACCAGTATCTGTAAAGAGTTTAGAACTTTTATTAAATTGATCTACTAATTCTCTAATCTTTTCTATTTCTACCTTTGGATTTCCTTCAATTCTTTCGTATTGAAGTGGAATTTTCTCTTTTAGCATATTATGAAGATCTACATAAATTCTATCTCTTTCCTCATCTATTTCTATCTTATCTATATCTGAAATGGAATTTATATAACCTTCAGAGTATAAATATCCTATAGCTAAGCTTTTTAAAGAATTTGGACTGCATAAAAGAGTCGTTATATTTTCATTATTTATAAATATGGTGAAATTATATTCTCTTATAACTATATCTTCATCTTTTGAAACCCTATCTCCCTTTACTCTTAAAATATCATATTCTTTAATATTTTTCATACTTATCCGCCTTATTTGCTGCGTTTTTTATATTTAAAAACTCATTTAAGTCATCCCTTGTATTTAGATTTAAAAACATAGACCAATTTGGACTAAATTCTCTAGCTTTTTCTTCTTCTATGTAATGAATATTCACTTTATCTAAGAGAGCATTTACCGACTTTTTCCCCTTTAGTAAATACCCCTCAATATCCTTTATAAAATCTTTTGAATAAAAAGCATTAAAAGGCTCTATCCATTTCCCAAATCTAGTCACACAAGCTTTAACATTTAAATGCTCTAGTTCTTCCTTCATATATCTAATATATTCTAAATAGATATTTGGCATATCACAGGCTACAAAATATACATATTCACTTGAAGCTGATGTTAAACCTGAGTGGATACCAGATAGTGGGCCTCTTCCAACTATTATATCCTCTGTTATTTTATCAATAAATCCTAAATAATACTCTGATTTATTAGTCACAACTATTATCTCATCAAAATCTTTACTTAGCTTTAATCTTAAATTATCTATAAGCCTTCTTTCTCCAATTTCAAGAAATTGTTTATCAAAATCCATTCGAGTGCTTTTACCTCCTGCTAAAATAACAGCAGTTCCAAATCTTTTCATTCCCATCACCTGCCATATTCTCCCATTTATCTAGTAAGTATCTATGGAAATTTTAGCGCTTGCCCATTCGTTCATCAAAAGATAAATGTTTTTCTTTTTGGCGTGTCCTGGCACAATATACTAAGCTCATGATTCTTCTCTGTTTCTGTTTATTTTAGTGATTAAGATTGTAACAGAGAAGTTATCATGGGCTTTACCTACTTATTTATCTTTCTTTGATTTTACAACTTGACTTCTGCTTTTTCTTTATGGAAATTATGATCATCTAATTCCATCTGCATAGCGCATCTCAAGAACTATTCATATTCTTTATTTTTATTACACTTTTACTTTTTCTATTTTAACTGCAGCTACCTTAAATTCTGGAATTTTAGCAACTGGATCTAAAGCTGAATTAGTAAGGTAATTCGCCGCTCCCTCTGCAAAATGGAAAGGCATAAATACCACATTCTCATCTAATATATCTGTAACTCTTGCTAAAGTAGTTACATTGCCTCTTCTAGAAGTTATTCTAATCTTCTCTCCATTATATATCCCAAGTCTGTTTGCAGTTATTTTATTTATCTCTATATAGGATTCTGGTTCCAATTTATTTAATCCTTCTACTCTTCCTGTCATAGACCTGGTATGGTAATGATATAAAACTCTTCCAGTAGTAAATATAAATGGGTAAGTTTCATCTGTTAGTTCCGCACTATCCTGATGATCTATTGGCATAAACATGCCTTTGCCTCTTGCTATAGAAGCTTTGTGTAAATATTTAGTCCCAGGATGATCTTTATCTGAGCAAGGCCATTGTATCCCTTCCTCCTCTAATCTAGCATAACTAATTCCCCCATAAGATGGTGTAACCGAACTAATCTCATCCATTATATCTGAAGGATTCAAATATTTTTTACTATAACCTAAAAGATTCATTATCTCTACAAGGATCTTCCAATCTGGTTTAGAATCTCCTACTGGGTTTATAGCCTTTCTAACTCTTTGAACTCTTCTTTCAGTATTAGTAAATGTACCATTCTTTTCTGCAAAAGAAGCGCCTGGCAATATTACATCAGCGAGTTCTGCAGTTTCAGTTAAGAATATATCTTGAACCACCATAAAATCTAAATTGCTTAAAGCCTTCTTTACGTGATGTAGATCTGGATCTGATACCATAGGGTTTTCTCCCATTATATACATACATTTAATATTTCCTCTTTCTGCTTCATCAAGCATTTCTGGAATGGTCAGTCCTACATCTATTGGAAGTTTACATTTCCATAAGCCCTCAAACTTCTCTATAATTTCTGGTTTAAATGTTTTTTGATAACCAGGTAAATCTGCAGGCAATCCGCCCATATCACATGCCCCTTGGACATTATTTTGTCCTCTTAAAGGATTTACCCCTGCTGATTCTATCCCTATATTACCGCAAAGTAATGCTAAATTAGAAGTACTCATAACTCCCTTAGTTCCTGTAGTATGCTGAGTTAATCCCATAGCATAATATATCCCTGCTTTATCAGCTTTTGCGTAAATCTCTGCCGCTTTTATTATATCCTCTGGATCTACTTCACATATTTTAGCTGTTCTTTCTGGAGTATATTCCTTTATTTTCATTGCAAAATCTTCAAAGTTCTCGGTTCTCTTCTCTATATACTCCTTATCATGTAAGTCTTTTTCAATAATTACATTCATCATCCCATTCAATAAAGCTATATTGGTACCAGGTTTTATTTGAAGGAATACATCTGCATAATCCGCCAACTCAATCCTTCTAGGATCTGCTACTATTAATTTTGCACCCTTTTTAATAGCTCTCTTCATATAGGTTCCAATTACTGGGTGATTTTCTGTAGTATTTGTGCCAATTACAAACATAGCATCTGTATCTAGTATTTCTTTCATACTATTAGTCATAGCGCCACTTCCTAATGTAGTTGCAAGACCTGCAACTGTTGAGGAATGTCAGAGACGCGCGCAATGATCTATATTATTGGTTCCAATAACAGCTCGAAATAGTTTTTGGAAAAGATAATTCTCTTCATTTGTACATCTAGCTGAAGATAATCCAGCAAAAACTTCTCCTCCATATTCATCTTTGATACTACCGAACTTATTTTTTATAGTTCTATACGCCTCTTCCCAAGTAGCTTCTTCAAATTTTCCATTTCTTTTTATAAGGGGGGTTTTTAATCTATCAGGATGATTTACAAATGGATATGCAAATCTTCCCTTAACACAGAGCAGTTCATTATTAGCTAAACCCTTTGCTGGCTCTACTCCTATAACTTTTTCTCCCTTAGTTAATATATTTATTTGGCAACCTACGCCACAATATGAACAAGTAGTTTTTGTACGCTTTATTTCCCATTCTCTAACTTTCTCTTTTCTCTTTGGCATTAATGCTCCTGTGGGACAAACTGCTACACAATTTCCACAAGATACACATTCAGATTGAGCTAATCCCATATCAAAAGGAGTAGTAATTTTGGAATCAAAGCCTCTATCTTTTCTACCAATGGCATTTGTTCCTTGCAATTCAGAACACACCCTGACACACTTTCCACAGAGTATACATTTGTCTGGATCAAAAGTATAGAACTCATTGGAATAATCTACGGGATAATCTTTTTTCTCCCCAATATAACTCCCTGTTTCTATTCCATATTCATAACAATAATCTTGTAACTTACAAGCTCCAGATTTTTCACAAGTTAAACAATCTGCTGGATGATTTGAAAATAATAAATCTAATATTTCTTTTCTAGCTTTAATAACTCTATCACTATGAGTTTTTATATTTAAACCATCCCTAACTATAAGAGAACAAGAAGTTTCCAGTTTAGCTTTACCCTCTATTTCAACCAAACACATCCTGCAGGAACCATATGGTTCTAATCTATCATCATAGCATAGGGTAGGAATATCTATCCCAACTTGAGTACAAGCTTCAAGGGCTGTTATACCTTCCTCTACTTCACGTCTTTGACCATTGATAATTATTTCAACCATACTATTCTCACCTACTTCCTTTCCCCACTTTCTATTAGTTTGTCAAATATTTCTTCTAAGCCTAAAGCCTCTGTCCAAGTAGTTTCCTCAAAAGAATTAGCTTGTTTGATATAGGGAACCTCTGGGTTATCTAAGTATTTCAATTCTGTAGCCAACCTTCCCTTTAAACAAAGCGGTCTTCCTTCACCAGGCTCTTTTGCTCTTACTGCAACATTTTTACCATTCTTTATTAATACTTCAAATTTACATCCGTAATCACATGCTTCACATTGTACTTCTTTAATGTCTCCATCCCAACCCCTAGTTTTTCCTAAAACTCTTTTATCTACTAAAGCTCCTACAGGGCAGACAGTAACACATCTATTGCAAGATACACAGCTAGATTCTTCAAATAAGAAGCCTGCATCAATGGTGATCTTGGCATCAAATCCTCTTTTTTCAAAAGATAAAACCTGTCTATCATTAATTTGATTACAGATTCTCACACATTTCCCACATAAAATACATTTACTATCATCTTTTATTATATAAGGACTAGAAGTGTCCACAAACTGTGAATGTTTGGCTCCATCATGCTCCCTAAATTTAACATCATACCTATAAGCATATTTTTGTAGCAAGCATTCACCCGCTTTTTGACAAGTTAAACAATCGTTAGGATGATTATCTAATAATAATTGTAGTATTTCTTTTCGCAAACCTACTAGCAATTCTGTTTCAGTATTAACCACCATGCCTTCTTTTACTTTTGTGGAACAAGCAGTTGTTGGTTTTTTTAGACCTTCAATCTCAACTAGGCATAATCTACAAGCTCCTACTACTTCCAAGTTTGGATCGTAACAAAGTGCTGGTATCTCTACACCTACTCTTTTTGCTGCTTCAATAATATTATAATCACTAGGTGCAGTTGTTTTTTGACCATCTATAGTAAGAGTTACATTTTTCATATTTTTCACCCCTTCTTTATTTCTTAATTACTGCTCCCACTGAGCACACTTCCATACAGGTTCCACACTTTATACATGCTTCTGTATTGATAACATGCCTTTCTTTTACTTTCCCATCAATACAAGATACAGGGCAGTTTCGTGCACACTTAGTACATCCTATACAAGCATCTGTAATATAGTATTCTAAGAGTTCTTGACATACACCAGCTGGACAAGTCTTATCATGAATATGAGCCTCATATTCATCTCTAAAATGCTTTAGTGTTGATTTAACTGGGTTTGGAGCAGTTTGCCCTAATGCACATAAGGATGCCACAGACATAGTTTCAGCCAACCTTTCAAGCACTTCTATATCTTCTGGTACTCCTTTACCTTCTGTTATTCTTTCTAATGTTTCTAACATTCTCTTAGAACCTTCTCTACATGGCACACATTTCCCACAGGACTCTGCCGCTGTGAATTCTAAGAAGAATCTAGCAATATCTACCATACAATTGTCTTCATCCATTACTACTAATCCACCGGAACCCATTATAGAACCTAGTGCTCCCAAGGATTCATAATCTACAGTAGCATCCAAGTGTTTTTCTGGTATACATCCCCCTGAAGGTCCACCTGTTTGTATTGCTTTAAATTTCTTGCCGTAACGAATTCCTCCACCTATTTCATATATGATTTCCCTTAGAGTCATTCCCATTGGTATTTCAATTAAGCCTGTATTATTAACTTTTCCACTTAAAGCAAATACTTTAGTTCCTGGTGATTTTGCTGTTCCTATATTCTTATACCAATCTGCTCCTTTTTGAAATATCGCTGGAACATTGGCTAGAGTTTCAACATTATTAATATTTGTAGGTTTACCCCACAATCCTTTTTCTGCGGGGAATGGGGGTTTAATCCTAGCCATCCCTCTTTGTCCTTCTAGTGACGCAAGTAATGCAGTTTCTTCTCCACATACAAAGGCTCCAGCTCCAAGTCTAAGTTCAATATCAAAATTAAAATCTGTATCAAATATATTCTTTCCTAAAAGTCCATATTCTTTTGCCTGTTGTATGGCTATTCTCAATCTATTTACAGCTATAGGATATTCTGCCCTAACATAAATATATCCTTGACTTGCTCCTGTTGCATATCCAGCAATAGCCATGGCCTCTAAGATTGAATGGGGATCTCCTTCCAATATACTTCTGTCCATAAATGCGCCTGGATCTCCCTCATCCGCATTACAAACTATATATTTTTGATCAGCTTTGTTTTTATATGTAAATTCCCACTTTAATCCTGTTGGAAAACCTGCTCCACCTCTACCTCTTAAGTTTGAATTTTTCAAGATATCAATTACTTCAGTTTGTTCCATTTCTGTAACTATCTTTCCTAATGCTGAATAACCGTCAAGGGCTATATATTCATCTATGTCTTCTGGAGCTATGACCCCACAATTTCTAAGGGCAATTCTCGTCTGTCTTTTATAAAAATTGACTTCTGTAACTGGTTTTACTTTATCATCTATTAAAGCTTCTTTAAATAATATTCTTCTTACTATATTTCCCTTTTTAATATGTTCTTCTACTATTTCCTCTACATCTTCCAATGTCACATGACTATAAAAAACTCCTTCAGGATAAACAACAACATTAGGTCCTGATTCACATAAGCCAAAACATCCTGTGAATATTACTTGAACGTGATCATCTAAACCTTTTTCTTTTACTTTTTCCTCTAATAATTCCTTGATTTCATCTCCCTGTGAAGAGTGACAACCAGTACCACCACAAACTAAAATTTGATATTCCTTATGCTCTTCTTTTTCATCTATATATTTATGATCTATACCTAATTGACGTAATTTCATTTTTCCTATTGATTTTTCTTTTATTGCTCTTAGTTCTTCTACCGTAATCATATTAACACCTCCATATTATCTATATTTTTCCAATAATTCTTTAATATCTTCTGGTTTCAATCTTCCATGAACCTCATCGTTAATTGTTATAACGGGAGCCAATCCACAAGCTCCTAAACATCTAGTTTCAGAAAGAGTAAATTTCATATCTGGTGTAGTTTCTCCTACTCCTATTCCCAATTCTTTAGATATTTCATCCAATATAGCTTTTGCCCCTCTGACATAACAAGCTGTACCTAAGCAAACTGATATCTTGTTTTCTCCTTTAGGCACCAAGGAAAACTGAGAATAAAAAGTAGCCACTCCATAAATTTCAGATAAAGGGATTTTTAAATCCTTTGACATGAGTTGTAAAATTTCCTGAGGTAGATAACCAAACTTATTTTGTGCTTCCTGCAAAACAGGCATTAATGCCCCTGGCATCTCCTTGTGTTCTTCCATGAATATCTTGAATTCATGGATTTTTTCTTTGTTTTCTTCTAGATTAAATTCAAATTCCATTTTTCTCCTCCTTTATTTAACATCTATCTTATGTAAACACTAAGTATAAAGATTTAATTTACTAACTATATTTTATAGCCTGCCTAAATTGGATTTCTTTTCTACTCATAATATTTGTTTTATACAAACAGGGTAAATTATTTTATACGAAAGTTTTATATACTTTATAGTATTATTCAATGTTTTTATGGGCATACTTATGAATAGCAAACGGTTACATTCTTGTTTTAATCTTTATACGATAAAGATTTATTACCTGACAATTGATCTGACCTTGTAAATATTTTTTTAAAACCAAGCCATACAAAACATGATATTGCACCTATTGTACCTAACCTTCCACCAATACCGGTATATGCACTGCTGGCAGCTATAAATAGTGTACCTGTTATTAAAGATATTACAGCCATTTCGAAAATATTTGATGCATTTTCAACTGAAACCATTGCAGCATAAGAAGAACAAGCTGCGGCTGTTGCCAATACACTACCCGTTAAAGGAAAAAAATAGGGAAGTATAAGGCCTGATATCAAAGTTATACTAGCTGAAGCAATAACAGCTCCTTTATTTAAAATATGGGATATTGTATAAGTAGCCGTCCCTGCAATTATGGATATTATTAAAATATTCACTTCTTCCATATAACCCCTCCTAACTAAAAATATTTATTATTGTTCTCGTAATTATTGCTGACAATGCTGCTGTAGTTCCACCTTTTCCACCAATACCTGCATAAATTTCTGTAGTAGTCAAAATAACTATTCCTACTATTAAACTTGCTAATATAGCTGCTCCCACAGATGGTATCACTGCTAATGAACTCATTCCAACAAAAGATGATGTATATGTTATGCCAGCTAATTTTTTTGGAAGTAATGTGGCAGCCAATACACCTACTAATCCATTAGCAACAATTGCTCCATATCCCATTTTATGATTTATAAACCATGTCAAAGTAACCCCTATCAATGAACATATGAAAGCATATAGAGTATTCTTATTAAACTTCATTTTTATCATCTCTTTCAGTCAATTTTTTAAAATAATCAACTAAACCTACAAGAAAAAAACATCCGAAAAATAATAATATTCCTATCTTGTAAAAATTTTGTTCATTAACTACTGTTGAAATAATCAATCCCACTCCCGTTGCAATAAAAGCTATTAGCCCTAATAGCCTTACATTAGTATCACTAAATAACTCCCTACTCATTTGATCGTTACCTAAGATATTTAGAAATCTATAATTAGAATATCTCTATATCTAAGTAACTCCCTCCCCCCTTATTTGTTTTATATTGTTTCAATCTACTTTTTGAATGGCTACACAGCCTAGTTTATAACCTCCTTTTTTAATTTTGTAGATTTTCTTTTTGAAAGCAAATTTATTTTATAAACACAATATCAACGAATAAATATTTACAAACCTTTCTAGCTATTATATTTATTCTTAATTGTGCAAAATTTCCTAAAGGTAACTTCTTTATATGATTTAATATACTTAAAAAATAACAATCTAATTACTAAAACAATTAAATTTGTTTCCAAATAATTCAAATATAGCTTCTAATCTTTTTAATAAGGTTATTATTTGTATTATAATCTACTAATCCATCCAGTTTTTCATAGTCTAATGTTTTATCTATATTATTTATATATTTAGATTTATTAAATTCAGCAATTATACCGTTATAATTTTAACTTAACTAACAAATATAATTGTATAATAGTCACGCTTTTCTGTCAACATGAATAGTCTTTGAGCTTTTTGCTATGTGGCCTTTTTTATAAATATTTTGCAAAAAACTCCACTA
>CAZRXS010000043.1:0-11560 GCA_964604145.1 uncultured Gudongella sp.
GACCATCCTCCAACTACCGGATAGAAACCCATTATAAAGAATGCACTTAAAACTCCTAAAACTCCCGCAAAGGTAAACCTTGAATCTAATTTTTTGTAAGCTCCAACTGCAGCAAGTTGTGTTCTACGACCAATTGAAAATTCTGCAAGCATAATGCTGATACCAATTACAATTGCGAATACTAAATAAATAATAATGAATGCACTACCACCGTTACTACCAGCTAAATAGGGGAATCTCCAGATATTACCTAGACCTACTGCTGATCCGGCTGCCGCCAGCAAAAATCCAACCCGCGAACCCCATTGCTCTCTTTGTTGATTTTCCATCTGTTTTACCTCCTTTTATTATATACTGATATATTTTACACACATCTTATAGTATATAGTAATATATAAAAAGGTATTTGTCTAGTTAAATTCACAGATAATTGTGAAATGTTTGTTAATACTTTGTCAATGTGCAGTGATAACGTTTTCATAGCTAGAATTTAACTCAGTCCCAATACTTATATACTGAATCGACAATGCAAAATCCTAATTGTCTATAAATATTACCCGCAACTTGATCTTCATATTCTAAATAAACTTGTTTTTCCTCCATTTGGAGTAGGTTCGACAAATATTTTACAAGTTCTGTTCCATATCCTCTATTTCTATATTCAGGTATTGTAGCGACCCCGACAATTAATGCTTCATCTCTAGTCTCAAAATCAGTGAAAGCTACAGATATTAGCTTTTTATTGTCAAATATCCCAAAAGCCCTCCCTCTTTTAGTTTCAATTCTTTGTTTTAAGACTTCTTTTGAAGCATATGATTTAAAGGATTTTTTATAAACTTCTATTATTTTATCTAAATGTTCTAAACTTAACTTAGTTATATGGCCTTTAAAATCTTTTCCCAAATTTATCTTTGATTTTAAATGACATAATTCTGTTAACTTTTTGGATTTTGTAAGGATCTCTTTATTTTGAATTAGACTACAATATGAGGCTGGCCCAATAAAAGATTTGTATTCTATTGTTTTTAAAAAATTGCTTATCTCAGTGGGGAGAAATCCATCTTGAGCATAAAACTTAATTGTGCCAGATTTCCTTAAGAAAATAACGGATTTTAGTTCTTTTGACTTAGAATATTGGACATAAATATTCTTATACACTCCATTTTCTGATACTAGGCCTAGTATATTAAAATAATTTTCTAAAATGTTTTCTTTTAGGAATGGCATAAGAAGATACCAGTCTTTTTTATCAAGCTTAACAATCATTTAATCACCCTAGTGTATTTATAGATAGTAACTATTTGCTTTTTCTTTTTTTATAATGTCTTTTAGTTTTATTAACTATTGGCTTATCCTCTTCTTCCTCATTATTCTCATCATCTTTTAATGAAACCCACATGGCAGTGCCACCACTTTTATCACTTTCAATTTGGATAAACTCCATTTTTTTTAAAAATTTAGAAAGTTTTGTATCGCCATAATTTCTTACATCAAAATCAGGATATCTTTTTGCTAATCTATTGCCTATTTCACCCATATTCATACTTTGGTTGTTTCCATCAACTTCATTTAACATTTTTTTCACTGCTGTTTTTATAACCGCCAAATTGGTCATACCCTTTTCACTATCATCGTTTCCGTTGCTAGTCTTTTGTGTAATCAAAGTTTGCTTTCCATTTTTCATAGTCTCAGAACCACCAGACATTGCCATTGATTTCTCTTCTGAAGCTACTAGTACATCTAAGTATTTAAATTGATTACAAGATGCGATAAAGGGCTTAGGAGTCTTTTTTTCACCCATCCCAACCACAGTCATACCAGATTCCCTTAATCTAGATGATAACTTTGTAAAGTCACTATCACTAGAAACAATACAAAACCCATCTACATTGCCAGAATAAAGAATATCCATAGCATCAATAATCATAGCAGAATCCGTTGCGTTTTTTCCCGTTGTATAGCCATATTGTTGAATAGGCGTTACTGAGTTTTCCAGTAAAACATCCTTCCAGGCAGCTGTATTGGGTTTTGTCCAATCTCCATATATTCTCTTATAGGTTGCTATTCCGTAATTTGCTGTTTCATCTAATATATACTTTATATACTTTGAAGATACATTATCTGCATCAATTAAGACTGCAAAACGTTTTTCTTCCATTAATTAACCTCCCTTCTTGTATCCAAATACTCTGCTATTTTTATGCCAACTAAGGCTAAAGACATATTCCCACTAGCATAATACTAACCTTTTACGCCCTTATTCTATATCTAAATATACATAATTCTAAGGTAATTGTCCAATCTTTTAACAAATATAAGTCTTTGTCGTAAATATGTATAATCCTCAAGCTCATAATTTTATATTTCTTATTTTTTAAACTCCATAAGCTATAGGATAAAAAATTTGGGTTCAGTATTATTCTTCTGAACCCTTTTCTAAAATATTTTTAGATTCAACTCTAACACTAATAATTCTTTGTTCTTGAATCTCTTCTATCGTATAGGTAAAACTCCCCTCTTCAATTTCTACTTCTTGGCCTTCAACTGGTATATAGCCCAATTTATATATTAAAAAGCCTCCTAGAGTATCATATTCTTCTGAATCCTCAGCTAACTCAGTCCCTATTGAATTATTAAGAGTTTTTACAGATGTAGATCCTCTAACTAAAAATGTCGCCTTTCCTATCTTTCTTATTTCAGGATCATCTTTGTCATACTCATCATCGATATCTCCCATTATTTCTTCAATTAAATCCTCCATTGTAACAATACCTGAAAATCCACCATACTCGTCAACCAAAATAGCAAAATGGCGGCTAGTATTTTTCAATTCCATAAATAAATCATTTATATTTTTACGCTCTGGCACAAAATAAGCAGGTCTAATAATATCTCTAATCTCTACATTATTAAATCCTTTTTTATATGCTTCGAATAAAAAATCTTTTATATATAATACTCCTATTATATTATCTAAGTAATCTTCATATACAGGAATTCTTGAATACCTAAGATTTAAAAGTTCATCAATGTAATCATCCAATTTGTCATTTACATCTATCATAAAAACTTCTGTTCTTGCCGTCATAACTTCTTCAGCAAGCTTATCGTCAAAGCTTATAACACTTTTTATCATTTCTCTCTCAGCGGGATTTATAAAGCCCTGCTCATGACCAACTTCAACCATAGAACTAATCTCTTCAAGGGTAATTTTAGCTTCTACACCCTCTTTACTTATCCCCAATAAACCCAAGACTGTGTTTGTTGAGATAGATAGGAAACTAACAAAAGGCTTCATTAATTTTGAAATGAAGTTAATAGGCCTTACTGCAAACATTGCAAATTTTTCCGCATATCTTATGGCAATTCTCTTTGGAACGAGTTCACCAAATACCAACATTATATAAGATAATATCAATGTAATACCAATAAAAGCTATATCTCTAGCAAAAGGCAATCCAAACCCTTCTAGCTTATTGCCTAGTAAAGTTGAAATACTTACTGCAGCCGATGCAGATGAAAAGAAACCTGCAAATGTTATTCCAACTTGTATAGTTGAAAGAAATCTAGATGGTTCCTTTAAAATATGAATTAACATCTTAGCTTTCTTATTACCATCATCCGCTTTTTCAGTCAATTTTATTCTGTCAACCGAAACCATAGCCATTTCAGATGCGGCAAAAAAAGCATTAATCATCGTTAATACAAATATTAGAATTAGTTTGCCTGATACATTTATATCGCTGACCATCAAATCACACTCCTTCTACATATATAAGATACCCTTTTATAAAAATGGATAACATTTAACCTTATTATTCAAAATAACCGACTATACCAGCCGGTTATAGTTTATATTTTCTGAATTTACATACAATATCTCTTTTTTCAGAAAATATTCTTTTTAAATTATCTTTATATTTTTCAAGTAGTTTGACTTAATGATATTTATCTTTCGACAATCGTAAAATTCTTTTTAAACCTATTAACAATAGCTCTTAATTATTTCAAATAACAAGTTTCCAAGACGATTAAAGTTATATATTAAGATTTAATAGCCTATAAAATTATCTGTTTTTATATTTTGTTTATTTATATCCATCTCAAATAATTCTTCCATAATTGCTGCATTCATACCCGGTGTCCCAGACACATAATAAAGAGCATTGTTTTGCATTTCTTTAGAAACTTCTTTAATCTTCTTTATAAAAATATTTCTATCCCGAATCAAATGCAGATAAAACCCCTTATGTTTTTTATCTAGGTGCATTAAAGTTTCCTGATAAGCAAATTCACCTCTATCATCTGCATATAAAAGCTCTACTCTTTTAGGATTAACTGCTTTTATATCCATGTCCATTAAAAAAGATCTTACTGGTGAAATCCCAACACCTCCAACAATTATCACTATAGGTTTTTCATAATCTGACAATAGAAAAGTGCCTTGTGGTTTCTCAATATTTAGCTTATCTCCTTTTTTCAATTCCAGTAACTTTTTTTTACATTCTGTAGATTCCGATGTAATTCTAGTTGAAAACATAACTATATTCTCTTCTACAATAGATGCTAAACTAAAAATTCTATAATTCTTATCACCTACTTCTTTACATGCTAAATTCCTAAAAATTGCATGCTGTCCCGGCTTCCAAGTCAGCTCTTCGGGTTTTTCAAATATAAATGAATAGATATCTGTTGTTTCTCTTACCATTTCACGAAACTCAATTTCCATTTCTTTTTTTAGCAAAGCCATTTTAAATAACACCTCCATTTAGTATATTCCTTAGTGTAATATTTATACCCTTAGAGGAGAAAAATATAGAATCCATTAAAAAGATACTCTAAGTAAAAGTGTTTTTACTTATTAATTCTGATAGAACTCTATCAAAATTTATTGTCAGGTGCTGCATATACTATCATAATACCTAAAAAAAGATTCTATCATTTCTTTTGTTTCAGTATCGCTTGTGTTTTTTAACAGCTCTTCTTTTATGGAATCTGGTTTTAAAAACACAGCCTTATTTCTAAAGATATATAACACATTCATACCTTCATCTGGATTAAGCCCAGTAGCCTTAATAAATGTATAAGGATCCTTTTTATATAAACCTATAATAACATCTTCAAAGAAATCAATATATGCACCATCAGGATTAGAATATAGTCTTTGTACAGCTGAGTACTCTGCAATTATTTCTGAATCCATTAAAAAAGGCTTCACAGTTTTCTCCATTTCACCTTCGTTAATTTCGGTTAATGAACTCCAATACAATTCCTCTATTATCTCTTCTCTAGTATATTCATTATTATTCTCTTTAATCATTTTTATAATATCCATACAATCTCTCCTCTCTTCTTTTATATACCCAGGATTTCTAGTTTAATTATCACTAATGAAACACTGCTATTAACAATAATAAAAGAACCAGCGGCATAACACCACTGGATCTCTTATTATTGTTTAGTCACTTTTGTTTCGACTTTCATAATCATTTTCTATCTTCTTTTTCCAATTTTTATCTAGGGCTCTTTTTGACCTTAAATTGCTAACAGTTTCATTTATCACATCATAGCTTAATCTAGTACCAATTTTATCAGCGTGATAATTAGTTGCCCTATCTTCGTTTATCCCAAATCTTCTTGCCGTTGCAATTGCATCAATATTTGCTCCTAAAAATATAAATTCCCAACCATATTTCTCTTTTTTGTGAGTAATTATCTTATTGATTTTATCAAAACTGTATTCTCTACTTGAATTTTCCTCACCATCTGTTGTTATAACAAAGATGACTTTTTCGGGTCTTTCACTTTCTTTTTTCTGTTTAATGTTATTCGCAGTCTTGCTAATGCTTAAGCCTATTGCATCTAATAAAGCTGTGCTTCCTCGAACATAATATTCCTTTTCTGTTATAGGTAAAACTTCTCTTAAATTTAACCTATCATGTAATAATTCAATATCATTGTCAAATAGCACTGTAGTAATAAGAGCTTCTCCAGGTTCAGCTAGTTGTTTTTTTAGCATTGCGTTGTAGCCATTAATTGTATCTTCTTCAAGTCCACCCATTGAACCACTTCGGTCAAGTATAAATATTAATTCGATTAAACCTTTTTTCATTTTTTCATCCCCTTATTTTTATTGTACTTTAAGATTATCATTTTAATAAAGGGCTTAGGTCGCATAGTATGCGACATTTACTAGACTCCCAAAAGATTTTCATCAAATGCAAATAATGCTTCATTTATTTCAAATATATTATAATTCTCTTCTTCTAAAAAATATTGAATAATAACATCAAACTTACTGCTATTCGAAAGTGCAAATCCAGCTCTTAAAAGCAAATCCTGAGTTTGGTCTAAGTTTAATTCAAGTGCTATGGCAAATGCTAATACAGTTGCTTTACTAGGTCTATATGCTATATCATTTCGGATTTTTGAAAAAAGCTTACGGTCGATATTAGCTTTTTTATAAGTTTCAGCATCTGTCATTCCTTTTTCATCAATTAATCTCAATAACATCTGTGAAAATGTTTCATCCAAATGACTTACAACATCGTCAAGCTTTCTCTTCCTTTTTTCTTGTGTTGGCCCACTTAAATTTTCCATAACTTTAATTTGGAAATTGTTTTCTTCTAGAAAGTCTTCTTGTTCTCTTAGCCCAAATGTTATAGCCCTACGCTCTTCTACATAATTATCGTCAATATATTCTTTTATTGAAGAAAATAGCTTAGTTGAAAGCCTATAAGCTGTTTTATTACACACTACAAGGTAAATTGTCATTTCATTTTTTAACAAGAATTCTCCTATTACAGATATGGCAGTCCTTAAAGCCTTGTCTTGAGGAAATCCAAAATCCCCTGCGAAGATTAATGGAAAGGCTATAGATTCTAAATTATAAGTCTTTGCTAATTCTAATGAATTCCTATAGCAATCCTCCAGTAATTGAACTTCATTGTGACTTCCACCCTTCCATACAGGACCAACAGTATGAATAATATACTTTGCAGGTAAATTATAAGCTTTAGTTATTTTAGGTAATGAATTTTTAGCAATATTTACAATAGCATCTGCATAAACTTTTGTTATATGGTTTCTAATGATTTCTAGTGGCATTTTCATCCCCCTCATCTCTTAATTGTTGAAATCTAATACCTACACCAATCCAATATGTATATTATATGCAATTATCCCTTAATTTTCTAAAATCTTCTGTTATAGATTTCTTTTACAATTTAAAAAGGGAGCCTCAGGCTCCCAAATTACTATAATAAATCTTCCCCGATATCCCAATCTAGAGGACATAAACCTCCTGTTTTTAGAGCTCTTAATACTCTTAGAGTCTCATCAACTGACCTACCAATATCATTATCTTGTAAAACAGAGTATTTAATAACTGAATCAGGGTCTATTATAAACAACCCTCTTAGTGCTATTCCTTCTCCTTCTAGCAAGACTCCATAATCACTTGAAACTTGTTTTGTCAAATCAGAAGCAAGAGGAAAATTAATCTTACCCAAGTCTCCATTGATCCAAGCTTGATGAGAATATTCACTATCTACACTCACAGCTAATATTTCTGCCCCTTCTTCTTTAAATTCTTTTACCCGTTCACTGAACCCAGTGATTTCTGTTGGTCAGATATCTGTAAAGTTTAGTGGATAGAAGAATAAGACTAGCCATTTATCTTTATAATCAGATAATTTTACCTCTTTAAAAGACGAACCATCTCCCTTACATGCAGTTAATTTAAAATCGGGAGCTGCGGTTCCAACTATCCTGTCCATATATTAATTCCTCCTTGTCTAAATCTAAACTATAGTATTTAATGTACCTAATTGTATTTATATCCTTAAATATAGCATTTAAACTAAATAACTATAATTATTATCAATCAGTTTATCAGATGATTAGCTTTTTAGCTCATTTAACAATTTATTTGTGTCTTTGATTAAGACTCCTTTTATCTTTATTATATTTGTTGGATGTGTTGTATCAAATATCGTTGGCCTTTTAGGCTCTAAGTTTTCTAATAAGGTTTTAATCTCTAACAATCTTTCGTTTCCATTTGATGGAATAAACTCTCCATTTTTAACCATATCATTTAATTTTGTACCCTCAAATGGGATTAAATTCATAGTAATTATAGAATTTGTATTAAATTGATTAATCATCTTAGATGTTGCAATTGCATTAGACTTTGATTCATTTTTTCCTGCTATTCCATACATTATTATTGAATTAAACATAAGGTTCGCCCTGTTCAGCCTTTTTGCTACAATTATTGCATCTTCGACAGTATGGGCTTTATTCATCAATTTTAATATATCGTCTCTACCTGTCTCAAAGCCTATATATAAGAGCCTTAGGCCTTTATTATGTAGTATTGAAAGCTCTTTTTCTGAATAATTTAATAGGCTTCTTATAGATGCATAACTAGCTACCCTAGCACAATATGGTAAATATTTTTTAATCAAGTCTAGTATTTCCATCATTTTATCAAATCCAATTGTTAATGGATCTGCTCCTGTTAAAAATATCTTTTCAGTATATAAATAAGCATTTATTAACTGAGCTTCTATCTCACGAATAGGAACTATTTTATATTCAACGTCCTTATACATAGAGCAAAAAGCACATTTATTATAAGCACAACCTAGAGTTACAGGTAATAGCGAAGTAGTCATTTCATCATGCGGATAATGTACAGTGGCCTTGTTTGTATCCATATATACCTTTCCTTTCTTTTACCGTTTTTCTAGATAAACTTCTGCCTAGACTTTTAATTTTCAGATATTGTATAATCCATATTACGATACTTCACTTCTCCTCTTTTAATTGTTATCTGAACCTCTCCAAAAAATTCCATTCCTTCAAAAGGAGTGTTTTTACCTTTAGATAGAAACTTCGAAGAATCCACAATAAATTTCTTATCCAGATTGATAAGTACTAAATCAGCATCATACCCTATTTTAATCTTACCCTTATTTATCTCCATTATTCTACTGCTTTCACCAGATAACAAACCAGACAATCGTTTTAAGTCTATGTGGCCTGCTTTAACTAAAGAAGTATAGGATACAGAAAAAGCTGTCTCTAAACCAGATAAGCCAGGACTGCCTTGCTTTTTATCTACCTGTGTATGTGGAGCGTGGTCTGTAGCAATTGAATCTATTGTTCCATCGACTATCCCATCTATAATTCCTATAACATCTTCTTTATGTCTTATTGGAGGATTTACCCTATAATCATTGTCCCAAAGAGCTATATGATGTGGAGTTACATCACAAGTTAAAGTATTATGTCCTTTCTCTTTTGCAATCCTAATCGCATCTATAGCTTCCTTTGTACTAACATGTGTTAAATGTAACTTACAATCTGTCACAGCTGACAAATATATATCTCTAATAGTTATTATATTTTCTGATATTCGATAGTCAATTGGCGTTAAATCTTCATCTTCTGCATGTGTCAAGATAGTCAGTCCCTTTTCTCTTGCTTTGACCATAGCATTGTACATTGTAATATTAGAATTTATTCCTCTTCCATCGTCAGTAATAATTTTAACCTTTGAGTCTAGTTTGTCCAAATGATCTAAGGTCATCCCATCAAAGTTTTCTGTAATGGAAACACATTGGTGTACATCAATTAAATCTAGTTCTGATGATTTGTTTAACACATAGTTTACAATATCCATATTTGAAGCTATTGGCTTTGTATTTCCCATTAGATTCACAAAGGTATATCCTCCCTTAAGAGCCGCTAGGCTTCCTGTCGCTATATCTTCCTTCTGCGTAAACCCTGGGTCTCTAAAATGGGCATGCAAGTCAACAAACGCTGGCATTAAAACAAGATTCTTGGCATCAATAGATTTGCAATTATATTCTAATTTTTCCCCAAATTTATTAATTTTACCATTCTTTATATAAAGATCCCCAATAAAATCAACTTCCTCATCAATAATTCTAGCACCTTTAATTAAAAGCTCTACAACTCCCACCTCCTATCAATATATTTGGTCACAATACTCACATTTATACAAACCTTCACTCTTATCAATTAAAACAAACTTGGGAATTAAATCTTTTTCTTCTGCAGTAATGCATCTTGGGTTCTTGCATTTAATAATGTTTTCTACTTTTTCTGGCAGGGTTATATTAATTTTCTTAACTATTAGCTCATTCTCAATAATATTAACAGTAATATTTGGATCTAAATATCCTAATACTGTTAAATCTATATCTATTTCATTTTCAATTTTTATAATATCCTTGCGGCCAAATTTTTTACTTGTAGCATTTATTATTAATGCAACTGTAAATTCCGCAGAGGCCAAATCTAAATATTCAAAAATTTTAAGCCCAACACCTGGTTTTATATGATCTATAACAATGCCCTTAGAAATACTCGTAATAGTCAACATTTATTCCACCCCCAGAAGTTTAATAATTAGAGCCATGCGAACAAACATCCCATTCTTAACTTGTCTAAAATACCAAGCTCTAGGATCCTCATCAACTTCCATTTTAATTTCATTTACTCTAGGAAGTGGATGTAGTATCGCTAAATCATCTTTCGCATTTTCTAGCTTTTTTAAATCTAGTATATAACTATCTTTTAATCTAATATAGTCCGCTTCGTTAAAGAATCTCTCTTTTTGTACTCTGGTCATATATAAAATATCCAATTCATCTATTACATCTTCTAGCTTTTCTACCTCGGTATATTCCATACCATCTTTATTTAAAATTTCAGCTTTCATATAGTCAGGAATTTGTAGCTCTTCAGGAGAAATTAATACGAACTTGATATTTTTATATCTAGACATTGCTTTTATTAGTGAATGGACTGTTCTACCAAACTGTAAATCTCCGCAACAGCCTATGGTCAAATTGTCTAAACTCTTTTTTGCATCTAATATTGTAAATAAATCTGTTAAAGTCTGCGTAGGATGATGATGTCCTCCATCACCAGCATTTATCAATGGTACTGGGCAATATTCTGAACCATACTTTGGAGCACCTTCTTTATGATGTCTCATAACTATTATATCTGTATATGCTGCCACTGTTCTTATAGTGTCTGGTAAATTTTCTCCTTTTTGCACAGAACTAGAGCCTGGCTCTGAAAACCCGATAATTCTTCCACCCAATCTTGACATTGCGGCTTCAAAGCTAAATCTGGTTCTAGTGCTAGGCTCATAAAACAAAGTCCCAAGCAATTTCTCATCACAAATATGTGTATAATTCCTTGGATTATCGATTATCTTTTGAGTTAATTCAAAAATAGATTTCATTTCTTCAAGACTAAAGTCTCGTGGGTCTATTAAGTGTCTTCCTTTGAGCATATTTTTTCCCCCTTTTATTTACATTAAAAAATGTGCTTTAAAAAATGCCTTCCCGCAGGAAGGCATAACTGTGCTATATTTCGCTTTCCTTCTCAATCACTTTGGATTAAGTTAAAAGTATCTCTAAATAAAATATCATATTTGTTTTATCTTGTCAATAAATTGCTTTTTGCTCAATTACAGCCCAATTACAGCATTTTTCTACTTCCTAGTTTTACAAGA
>CAZRXS010000044.1:0-11164 GCA_964604145.1 uncultured Gudongella sp.
TTCGGATAGACAGAGTCGTCTATCCCTACATTTTTAATCCTTTAATTGTGATTTGTGATTTATCAATTGTGAATTGACACACAATTGTGAATTGAACTCTTTACATTCTCTTGTTTTAATATTAAACTAAATGAAAGGGTTTTTGGTGTTTTATTTGAAAGGGGTATAAATTGAAAAAGATACTAGCGTTAATAATGATATTGTTAATCTTTGCCATTAATGGGCTGGCTTTTAGCCAAGAGATGGATATAGAGGAGGATTTAGAGTTTGAGAACTTTATAGTAAGAGGAACCGTTTTAGAAGCTTCAGAGATAATAGATGGTGAAAATGACTTTTTTTCTATCCAAAAGGTCAAGCTTAGAATTGACAGTGGAGAGAGAAAAGGAACTGAAATATCTATTGAAAATACTATAACAGACCAAGCTAACTATGATATAATAGTAAAGCAAGGACAAAAGGTTTCTATTGTGCTTGAGGAGTACCAAGACGGGACATTCAAGGTATATATTGCCGATTATTATCGCATTAACAGTCTGATATATATAATTTTAGCATTTATAATTCTGGTTGTGGTGGTAGGAAAATGGAAGGGGATTAAATCTCTTATATCACTTGCTGTGACAATAGGGACGATTCTTTTTATAATGCTGCCACTAATCTTAAAGGGAATAAATCCAATTTTAGCTAGTGTAATTACAGCAGTATTTGTAACGGTAATCACTATATTTTTGGTTGGTGGAATTAACAATAAAACAATTGCAGCAATAATGGGGACATCTTTTGGTGTTATCAGTGCAGGGATTATTGCCTATATTTTTAGTAACACCGCCCATTTAACAGGTTTATCTGCAGAAGAGTCAATGATGCTTTTATATATACCCCAGGGGATCCAATTTAATTTTAGGCATCTCTTGTTTGCAGGTATAATTATGGGAGCCTTGGGAGCCGCTATGGATGTCGGTATATCTATATCTTCAAGTATTCATGAAATTCACAATGCGAATCCAGAGCTTTCAAAGATTAGACTATTTAAATCAGGCATGAATGTTGGCAGGGACATTATGGGCACTATGATAAATACATTAATTTTAGCTTATGTTGGGACATCCATTCCCATACTCCTAGTTTTTATGGCCTATAATACCGAGTTAAATAAGGTATTTAACCTAGATATCATAGCAACAGAGGTAGTTAGATCTTTATCTGGAAGTATTGGTCTTATCTTAACAATCCCAATAACAGCTTTGATAGCAAGTAATTTAATTAAGGGCAATAAGAGTGTAAAAGATAAAAAAAGTGAAGAGGTGAGAAATTGAATTTAAATTTGTCAAAAGATGCAAACGAGTATATAATAGAAAAGTCAAGTGGGGAAAATTCGCTTACTATAGAACTAATTGATATAAGATCGGGCTGATGCGCTGTTAAAAAACTATCTGTTGAGATAGGAGAGCCTGAGCAAAAACAAGAATATATTGCTTTAAAAGACAAGGATGTAACAGTTTATTTAGATAAAGACATAAGTGTACGAAAAGATTCAGTAAATGTTTATTTATCTAAATTTCTAGGCAAGAGTTTAAAAGTGAAGGGAATAAGTTACTAGGTAAAAGAGTTTAATTTTTCAAGTAAAGGGTATTAAATATTAGTTAAAATAAGAAAATAGGAGGGATCCGATATGAGCGATAAAAGACTATTGGCTAGTCAGAGGGATGAAATCGGGAAAAATAGGGTAAAATACATTAGAAAAGAAAAAATGGTACCAGGTGTAGTTTATAGTAAGGGTGTAGATACAAAACAACTTAAAGTTGATTCTATAGACTTTGGAAAACTATTTAGAATAGTTGGAACATCTTCAATAATGGAATTGGATTTAGATGGAGAAATAGTTCCAGTAATAGTAAAGCAAGTACAAAGGCATCCAGTTAAGGGAGATGTAGTTCATATAGATTTCCAAAGAATTGATATGAAACAAAAACTTAAGATTACAGTACCTGTATACTTATTAAACAGGGATAGTATTAAATTGCAACCATCAGTTTTGATGCAAATGCTAGATGAAATTGAAATTGAATGTCTACCAGGTGATATTCCAGAGAGAGTTGGAATAGATGTTTCAAATATGGACTTTACAACCCCATTATTTGTTAAAGATTTAGAAATTGTTGATGATGAGGATGTTGAAATCTTAACTGATTTAGAATCCATTATATGTACATTAAATGAGCCTATGGAAGAAGAAGAGGAAGAAGAAATAGAAGAAGAAGAAATTGATGAGTCAGCAGAAGTACCAGTAATTGGTGAAGAAGATGAAGAAGAAGAGGATAATGAGTAAAAAATAAAAGGCAGATTTTTTCTGCCTTTTATTTTTATCAGAAAGGAGATCCATATGGGGAAAATACTATCTGCTTATTTAGCACCACACCCACCTATTATTATAAAAGAAATTGGTAGGGGGGAAGAATTAAAGACGAAAGCTACTATTTCTGGAATGGATTCTATTGGGATGGATATCAAAGAAAAAGCTCCAGATACTATTATAATAATAACACCTCACGGGCCAATGTTTTCAGATGCAAATTCAATTCTTTTAGAAGAGTCTTTAAAGGGAGATTTCGGTCAATTTGGCCATAGCAAATTAAGTTATAGATTCCACAATGACTTAAGCTTAAGCTACGAGATTACTAAAAACAGCTTGGAAGCGGGAATCAATTTAGCTCAGATGACTAAAGAGATGTATAAGAGATATGGAATCCAAGATAAACTAGATCATGGAGTACTTGTACCTCTCCATTTTGTAGATAGATTTTACAGTAAATTTGATCTGGTACCAATAACATATGGCCTACTATCTCCAAAAGAACTCTATAGATTTGGTCGAATAATAAATAAATCAATTAAGGCACAAAAGAAGAATGTGTCAATTATTGCAAGCGGGGACCTTTCTCATAAACTCCTAGATAGTGGTCCATATAGCTATGTAAAAGAGGGTCCAGAATTTGATAAAAAGCTAGTCAATATCCTAAGAGAAGGAGATCTTTCTAAGATTGTAACCTTTGATTTAGACTTGGCTGAAAAAGCAGGAGAATGTGGACTAAGGTCATTGATGATTCTTGCTGGAGTTTTAAGCGATTATAAAATAGAGTCTGATGTGCTCTCATATGAAGGGCCATTTGGAGTTGGTTATGCAACGGCTATCTTTAATATTTTAGGAGAAGAAGCTAAAGATTATATTGAAGATATTGAAAAAGACCAGAAAAACAAGATAGATAAGATTAAAAGCAAAGAGAGCCCCTATGTAAAACTTGCAAGAAGTAGCTTAAGCCATTTTTTAAAGTATGGAAAATATCTGGAGATACCAGAAGATATTGACCCAGAATTTTTAAGTATCAAAAAACCTGTTTTTGTAACTTTGAAAAAAAATGGTGCCTTAAGGGGTTGTATTGGTTCAACCAGTTCTAGGGAAGAAAACCTTGCAATGGAAATAATTAAGTATGCTGTAGAGGCTGGCTTAAAGGATCCAAGATTCCCTGAAGTGACATTAGATGAACTCCAAGATATTACTTTTTCTGTGGATATTTTAGAGAAGCCGGAACCTATAGATTCAATGGATAGTTTAGACCCCCAAGAATTTGGGGTAATAGTAACAAAAGGACACAAAAAAGGCTTGCTACTTCCAAGGCTTGAAGGTGTGAATACAAAAGAAGAACAAGTAAGAATTGCATTAAATAAAGCAGGCATTGAAAAGGCAGAAGATTTTAAAATGGAGAGATTTAGGGTAACTAGACATTATTAGGAGTTGATATTATGTTAGAGGCTTGGTATTACGAAAAAGAAGATGATTATACTCATTGTTTTTTATGCCCGCATAATTGTAAAATAGGAGAAGGAAAGACTGGCATATGCAAGGTTAGAAAAAATATCAAAGGAAAGCTTTATACGCTTAATTATGAAACTATGACATCCTATGGTTATGATCCAATTGAAAAAAAACCCTTGTACCACTTTTATCCATCTGAAAATATATTTTCATTTGGAACATTTGGCTGTAATTTTAATTGCGATTTTTGCCAAAATATTTCAATAGTGGAGAATGTTGATATGTTTATAAGCATAAAAATTGATGATATTTTGGAATCTGGCCAAGCAAGAGATTCAATAGGCATTGCCTATACTTACAATGAGCCCACAATATTTTATGAATTTATGTACAATATTGCAAAACAAGCCAAGGAAAGAGGACTTAAAAATGTAATGGTAACTAATGGGTATATTGGCCAGGAAGCACTTAAGGATATACTTCCTTTTATTGATGCTATGAATATTGACTTAAAATCAATGGAAGACAGCTACTACAAGAGATTTTGTGGAGGAGGTTTAAAGCCAGTTTTAGAAACTATTAAAACAGCCTATAATAAAACCCATATTGAGATAACTACACTGGTTATAGATGGCGAAAATTCAGATGAAGATGAGATCTACAACTTGTCAAAGTTTATTTCACAAATAAGTCCAGATATCCCCCTACACCTTAGCAAATACCATCCTAGCAATAGAATGACCAATCCTCCTACAAAGACAGAAACACTTATTAATTTAAAAAATATAGCTAAAAAAAATCTTAATTATGTGTATATTGGAAATGTATGGGGAGTAGATAACAATACTTACTGTCCAAATTGTAAGAACCTTTTAATTAAAAGATCTTCTGGGATAGAACTCTTAGGCTTAGATGGGAAGCATTGTAACAACTGTGGTACAAAAATAAAAATTATATATTAATCGTAAGATTTATAAACAATAAAATAATTATTTATTTGTATAATAAATTAAGTTATAATAATTTTGCATTTATAGAATAAAGAAGGAGAATTATAAGTTATTATGAAGACACCAGTATTTGAAGCATTAAAAAAACTAAAGGAAGAAAACAGTGTATCCTTTCATATGCCTGGACATAAGGGTAAGGAAACTTTAATCCACTGGGGAGAGTATATGCCCTATGTTGACACTACAGAATTAGAAGGCCTAGATAATCTTCTTGAACCAAGAGGAATTATTGAAGAGTCGCAAAAAAATACCGCTAGAGTATTTGGAGCCAAAGCGAGTTTATATGGAGTAAATGGCTCTACAGGGAGTATCTATATTGCACTTGCAAGCATAACAAAACCAGGAGATAAAGTCCTAATCCAGAGAAATTGCCATAAGGCTGTTTACAATGCTTTGATTTTAAATAGACTTCAACCAGTTTATATCTATCCAAATTACAATGAAAACTACAATGTTTTAACAGGGCTTTTTCCAGAGGATATTGACACAGCACTGACAGAAAACCCCGAGATAAAAGCTGTGCTAATAACTTATCCAAACTATTATGGTGTATGTTCAGATATAAAAAAGATAACAGGGATAGTTCACAAGCACGGCAAGGTATTAATGGTAGATGAAGCTCATGGCTCTCATATGACTTTTTCGGATAAATTGCCAATTTCAGCAATAGAAGCTGGAGCAGATATTGTAATTCACAGCACTCACAAGACCCTTCCTAGCTTAACACAAACATCTATAATTCACATTGGCACTGATAGAATAGATTTAAATAAACTAAGAGATAGGTACCAGCTTTATACTACAACCAGTCCATCGTATTTATTTACTCTTTCAAATGAGCTTGCAGTAGCATATATGGACGGTGAAGGCAGAGAGCGACTAGATTGGAGCATAGAGCTAGTAAATAAAACAATTGATAGATTAAATAAAATTCCAAGAGTTGAAGTTTTTACTGGAGATACAGAGGATACTAGTATTTATGCAAAGGACAACACAAAGATATTAATAAATATAGATGGAGTAAGAGGCTCTAAGGTTAAAAAACTATTAAGAACTGATTATAATATTAGATTAGAGATGGCAGATTTTTATTATGCGCTTATTTTAACAAGCCTTATGAATGATAAAGAAGAGTTTGAAAGGCTTATCAAAGCGATTTCAGATATAGCGGCTAAGACCCCATATGAAGAAATAAATTGGGTTAATGTAAATATGCCAAGCCCTAAAATTATTACAAGTCTATCAAAAGCATACTATAGTAAAAAAGAACAAGTCTTATTAAAAGATGCAATAGGAAGAGTTTCCGCAGCACCTATAATACCTTACCCCCCAGGGATACCATTAATAGTACCAGGAGAAGAGATTACTCGTGAAATTTATGACCATGTTTTATTCTTAATGGATAATGGTATAGAAATAGTTGGTTTAATGGGTTATAATAAGGATTATGTGGTAGTCACAGAATAAGGAGTGAATTTTTATGAAAGGAAAATTTATTACCCTTGAGGGGCCGGATGGTTCTGGTAAGTCGACAATGATTAATTTAATTGGCCAATATCTCAAAGAGAGAGAACTTCCACATATTTTAACAAGAGAGCCAGGTGGAACCAAAATTGGAGAGGATATAAGAAAAATAATTATTAATGTCGATAATAAAAACATGGGTCCAGAAGCAGAAGCTCTTTTATTTGCAGCAGCTCGTTCACAGCATGTACATGAGAAGATTATGCCCGCTCTAGAAAAGGGTAAAGTTGTAGTATGTGACAGGTTTTTATTATCTAGCCTTGCCTATCAAGGAGTTGGCAGGAATTTGGGTATAGATAATGTAAAGGCCATAAATGATTTTGGACTAAGAGGAATTGTTCCAGATTTAATACTTTTCTTTCATGTCGATCCAGAAGTTACACTCCTTAGAAAGACAAAAGAAGGTGGAGATAGGCTGGAAGAGGAAGGTTATTTATTCCATAAGGATGTTTATAGTGGATATATTTCACTTTTAGAAAGATATCCAGATAATATTGTAATGATTGATGCTACAAAGGGAATTGAAGAAGTTTATACTCAAACTATAAAAGCAATAGGGGAATTATTAAAATAGGGGAGGTGTTAAGATGAAGCTTGTTGTGGCTATTGTTCAAGACCAGGATGCACCAAGTTTAATAGAAGACTTAACTGATAAGGAATTTCGAGTAACTAAGCTTGCATCGACAGGTGGGTTTTTAAAGGCGGGTAACACAACTCTTTTAAGCGGAGTAGAAGATGATAAAGTAAAGGAGTTTATAAAAATCATTGAGAATAATTGCAAGACAAGAGAAATAACAACTTCTCTCTTAACTGTTACAATGCCAGGGGATACTTATATACCCTACCCACTAGAAGTGAAGGTTGGCGGAGCTACTGTATTTGTTCTTGATATAGAACAACACCTTAGGATTTAGGGGGGATTTTATGAAATTAATTATTGTCGTTTTAGATAATGAAAATTCAAAAAAGATAAGTAAAGTACTTTTATCCCAAAAGGTAAGGGCTACAAAACTAGCTTCTAGTGGAGGATTCTTAGGTCTAGGAAATACAACTCTTTTAATTGGTGTAGAAGATGAAAAAGTAGATGGAATAATTTCATTAATAGAGAAAGAACATATAAGTAGAGATAAAAAGACTGAAAAAAATGGCTCTAAAATCAATATATTTGTAGTGCCAATTGATGATTATATAAGAATTTAGATTTGGAGGAAAAATGGACTATAAGGATATTATCGGCCACGACTTGGTCATTAAAAGCCTAAAAAAAGCTTGTGAAAACCATAAAATAAGCCATTTTTATATATTTGAAGGACAAGAAGGTCTTGGTAAAAGGTCAGTAGCAGAAGTCTTTGCCAAGACTCTATTATGTAAAAAAAAGGGCATAGAAGCTTGCGATAATTGCAACTCATGTTATAAATTTGATAATAGGACCCACCCAGATTTTAAAGAGGTGTCTCCAGAAAAGGATATAATAAGAAAGGCGCAGATTGATGAATTAATAAAATTTATAAATAGTTCACCTTTTGAGAGTGAAAAAAAACTTATCGTTATTGATAGGGCTCATTTAATGAATAAAGAAGCACAAAATGGCCTACTTAAAAGTTTGGAAGAGCCACCCGAGTATATACATATTATACTGGTGTCCTCAGATAGCAAAAACCTTCTTTCCACCATTCGTTCTAGGGGACAAAGAATCCATTTTTACCCTATAAAAGAGGATGAGATAGCAGATTATTTATTAAAGACTCTACAAGTAAAAAAAGACCATGCCCTATTTTTATCAAAATTATCAGATGGTTCTTTGGGTAGGGCAATCCTTTTATCAGAATCTGAAGACTTTTTTTTAAGAAGAGAGTGGCTTTTAGAATTAACGGATGGACTTATCCAAAAAGAAGCTTTTAGAATATTTTCTGCAGTAGATTATTTTTATTCAAATAAAGATTTTGCTGAAGACTTGCTTCAGGTTTTAATGATATGGTTCCGTGACTTAGCTGTATATAAGGCGACAGAGGATATAAAGCTTGTAATAAATAGGGATAAAGAAGAATTATTATTAAAACAAAGTTTTATGGATTTCGAGCTAATAAATGATATAATAGAGAAGATACAAGAAACTTCGTTTGATATACAGATGAATGTGAATTTTCAATTGTCCATAGAAACCATGCTTTTGAAAATTCAGGGGGAGGTATAATGGTAAAAGTTGTAGGAGTTAGATTTAAAAAGGCTGGGAAAATATATTATTTTGATCCTGATAAAATAGATATAGAAATAAATGACTTTGTTATAGTAGAGACTGCAAGAGGTTTGGAGTTTGGAATTGTAGTAGTTGGGCCTAAAGAAGTTGAAGAAGATGAGATAGTATCTCCATTAAAGCCAGTCCTTAGAATAGCTGAAGATGAGGATTTTGAGATACACAAAGACAATAAGAAAAAGGCAAAAGAGGCTATGATTATTTGTGAAGAAAAGGTAAAAGAACATGGTCTAGATATGAAATTAGTTGATGTAGAGTATACTTTTGATAACAATAAGGTTATATTTTATTTCACTGCAGATAATAGAATAGACTTTAGAGAACTTGTCAAAGACCTAGCGTCAATATTTAAAACTAGAATAGAACTAAGACAAATTGGCGTAAGGGATAAGGCAAAAATAATAGGTGGAATAGGACCCTGTGGACAAATAACTTGCTGTACTAGATTTTTAGGGGAGTTCGCACCTGTCTCGATTAAAATGGCAAAAGAACAAAGCTTATCTTTAAATCCGGCAAAGATATCAGGACTTTGTGGACGCCTTATGTGCTGTTTAAAATATGAACAAGAGACATATGAAGATTTATTAGTAAACATGCCAGAAGTTGGTGCAATTATAAAGGCTCCAGATGGAACAGGTGTAGTGATATCATCATATACCTTACTTCAGAAAGTAAGGGCCAAAGTTAAGCTTGCAGATGGGACAGAAGACATTTTCCAATACGGTGTAGATGAAATCGAGTTAACAGGAGAATATGATTCATGTTATCAAGGATATGGCTCAAATAATAACCATACAAATGACGACTAGTATATAAATTTTGCTTTTAAAAACACGAGATTTCTGTTAGAATATAAACATAGAAGGATAGTTTGAGGAGGTGAAGTGAATGGCTTATAAAATAACAGACGATTGTATCGCTTGTGGTACATGTGAACCAGAATGTCCAACAGAGGCAATATCACCAGGAGATATTTATGTAATAGACCCTGATAAATGCATTGACTGTGGAAATTGTGCGGCAGTGTGTCCTACTGATGCATGTATTCCAGAGTAGTACTTAGATCTAAAGAGACCCCTAGCTGGGTCTTTTTTGGTATAATTTGAAAGAAAATAAGGAGTAATAATGGAAAGAATAGATATAGTACCAGGAAGCGAATACAAAATTATACAAAACAGGGAGATGTTTTCCTATGGGATAGATGCGATTCTTTTATCCTCTTTTGCAAAGGCTAAAGGTCTTGTTATAGATTTAGGTACAGGGACAGGGATAATTCCACTTAGTTTAGTAGATAATAAAAAAATAGATAAGATTATTGGTGTTGAAATCCAAAAAGAAGTTGCAGAGATTGCACAGAGAAATGTAGCTTTAAATAATCTACATGATAAAATAGAGATATGGAATATAGACTTAAAAGACCTAGCAAAAAAACTCCCCAAGGGAAGTGTTGATACTATAATTACCAACCCTCCATATATGAAAGCAGGAGGGGCGATAGTAAATGATAAAGAAAACTTTGCCATTTCAAGGCATGAAATAAAGACTAGCCTAGAAGATATTATAAAGACAAGTAGCTTTCTATTAAAGCAATATGGAAAGTTATATATTGTACATAGACCAAATAGGCTTGTTGATCTTCTATGTTCATTAAGAGAAAATGATATAGAGCCAAAATATATAAAATGGGTATATCCAAAAAGAGATAAACAGGCCAACCTTTTTCTTCTAGAAGCTGTAAAAGGCGGAAAAAGAGATTTTAAATATAGAAAACCTTTAATTGTTTATAGAGATGATGGCGAATACACTGATGATTTGCTCAAGATTTACAGGAGAAAGAGATGATAATATGGATTTTGGCAAACTATACATATGCGCAACACCTATTGGCAATCTCGAGGATATGTCATTAAGGGCGATTCGCATCCTTAATGAAGTAGACTTTATTGGAGCAGAAGATACAAGACATACACTTAAACTATTAAATCACTACCATATAAAAAAACATCTTACAAGTTACCACCAGCATAATATCAAAGAAAAAGGGCCACAGTTAATAGAAAAGATAAAATCTGGACAGACCATGGCACTGGTCTCTGACGCAGGAATGCCTGGAATATCAGATCCAGGTGAACATTTGATTAAGCTAGCAATAAAAGAGAATATAGAAGTTATTGGATTGCCAGGAGCCTCTGCAATGTTGCTTGCACTAGTAATATCAGGACTATCTACAGAGAAGTTTGCATTTGAAGGCTTTCTTCCAACAAAGAAAAATGAGCGGATTCGGGAATTGGAAAAGCTAAAAGAAGAAGCCAGAACCCTAATATTTTATGAAAGTCCCCATAGGATAGTGGAATCTTTAAAGGCAATGCTTTTTGTATTAGGTGATAGGAAAACCTCTTTATCAAGAGAATTGACAAAGCGATTCGAGGAGACTATTAGGGGAAATTTATCAGAGATAATAGAAATTGCGAGTTTAAGAGAGCTAAAAGGAGAAATGGTAGTAGTAGTAGAAGGATATAAAAAAGAAGCAGAAGATTTTGATATAAAAGAGATGTTAAATGC